>JAKSBP010000100.1 GCA_022361035.1 Clostridia bacterium | reverse complement strand
TCTCTTTGTACTCCATGTTTATTATAACAATTTCTAGCACATATTTATTTAAAAAACTCAAATTCTTTATCAGAATTTGAGTTATGCTGTCAAAAAATCCCGAATTTCTTCGTTGTTGCTTCAACCAAGAACCCTTACGTATGTCTTTATACGCTGCGGTCTCTCGGTCTCAGCACGCCTCGAACTTCGGGTTTTTTGACAGCCTATCATCTTGTTAACTTTGTTAACAATCTGAATGTCTGGTTTACCAGACATTTTTTTATGAAAAATTTTAAAATATGGAGTGAAAATTTAGAAAATTTCATTGAATTATTTTTAATATATAGTAAAATTTATATATATATAATAATTAATAACATAATATGAAAAAAAAGGAGGTGGAAAAAACAAAAAAATGTATTTAAAAAAAGCACTTATAGAAAGGATGAATGGATTTGAAGATTAAAAAGTTATTATCATTATTACTTATAGGGGTTCTTGTCCTTGGATATTTCCCCACTTCCTTTGCAGCTCCTAGAATATTGGATTATGTCGAGGAAGGCAGCAGTTTAGACATAGATAAAAGAGCAGAGGATTTAGATGAGAAGGATAGAGTAAGGATAATTGTAGAGCTTGATGATGAGCCTATTATTCAACATGCTATTCAAGAAAGGAAGAGATTTTCAGAGCTTGATAGTAGTTTTGTTGAAGCTGAAGCTAAGCAATTAAAGGAAGTTCAAAGGTCACTATTGAAGAATATGGAGAAAGAGAAAATAGATATAGAGTATCATAATGCCTTTGTAAATGTATTTAATGGCTTTAGCTGTACTACTACCCTTAGAGAAGCTAAAGAAATTGAAAAGTTATCTGGGATTAAAAGAGTATACATAGCCAATGAGTACAGCAGGCCTGTACCAGCTATGAAGGAGAGCCTTGATAAGGTAAGGGCTAGAAGAGTTTGGAAGGATTTAGGGTATGATGGTGAGGGTAAGGTTGTAGCCATTGTTGACACAGGCTTAGATCCTAGTCATAGGGATATGGTAATTACAAACCCTGAAAAGGCAAAATTATCAAGGGGTGATATAACTTCAAAGGCTGTTCCTGGTACATGGAGAAGCTCTAAGGTACCCTATGGTTATAACTATATGGACAATAATCAAGAAATACTGGATTTAGGTCCAGAAGCCAGCAGACATGGTATGCATGTAGGAGGTACAGTGGGGGCAAACGGAGATGAAGAAGCTGGTGGAATAAAAGGGGTTGCACCAGAGGTACAACTGCTTGCAATGAAGGTATTTAGCAATAATCCTTCAATGCCTTCGACCTATGGAGACATATTGATAAGGGCTATTGATGATTCTGTTGATTTAGGAGCAGATGTTATAAATATGAGTTTAGGGGCAGTAGCGGGCTTTGTTCACCCAACGGACCCAGAACAACAGGCCGTAGCAAGGGCTGTAGAGAATGGTGTATTTATGTCTATTTCAGCAGGAAATTCAGACAGACTTGCTTCTCCATTGAATCCCTATGTTGAAAACCCTGATGTTGGGGTTGTAGGTTCTCCGGGGGTTTCAGTGGACTCCATGCAGGTTGCATCTGTGAATAATAAAATATACCTATATCAGCACAATGTAGAGGTTCTAGGAATAGATAAGGAAATAGTTGGCTATGGAAAGGATAAGTGGAGTAGGATATCAGATGAGCTTGACTTAATTGCAATTGGTGGAGAAAAGCTTGGTAGTCCTGAGGACTACAGAGGAATAGATGTAAAGGGCAAGGTAGTCCTTGTAAAGAGAGGAGCATACTCCTTTAGGGACAAGACAAAATGGGCAGAGGAGCAGGGAGCAATTGGAATAATTGTCTATGACCATGGACTATCAATATTTTATAAAAACCAAGGTGGATGGGGAATACCATTCATGAAGATAAGTAAGGAAGATGGAGAGGCCGTGGAAGAAAAACTAAGGGATGGTCCAATTGCTATTAAGGTTACACTCAGAGAAGAGGCCATAGACCCTACTTCAGGATACATGTCTGATTTTACTTCATGGGGAACTACTCCTGATCTTACCTTCAAACCGGAAATAGCTGCACCGGGAGGAAGTATTCTTTCTACTGACCAGAATGATAAATATCAATACATGAGTGGTACATCGATGGCTGCCCCCCATGTGGCAGGTGGAGCTGCATTGGTACTTCAGTCGATAGAAGAAAGATTCCCTAGTTTAGAGGGTAGGGAAAAAATCGAGATGACTAAAAATCTTATGATGAGTACAGCAATACCTATTAAAGAAGAGGTTAATGAAAAGGTTTCTGAATACACTTCGCCGAGAAGACAAGGTGCCGGTGTAATGGATTTATTTAAAGCTGTTACAACTAGTGCAATAGTTGTAGATAAAAGGACAGGACTATCAAAGATAGCCCTTAAGGAAATAGATAAGGATGAAGAATTTACTATTAGGGTTAAGAACCTAAGTGATGAGGAAGTACAATATGAGATATCTGCCAGTGTTGCAACAGACCTTGTTGAGGATGGGGAAATCATGGGACAGCCTCAGCCTATCGTCAGGAAGAAGGATAAGACACCAATAAAATTTAGCGTGGATGGTAAAAAAATTAATGACTTTATTAGTATACCAGGAGGCGAAAATCTAGATATCGATGTGGAGATTGATTTACATGGTACAATGGCCTTGGTATCTAAGGCGAAGCTGAATAAACTATTCCCAAATGGAGGATTTGTTGAGGGTTTTATAGAGCTTAAGGATATAAATTCCGACAAGGATAATATGGACTTAGTTATACCATATATTGGATTTTATGGTGAATGGGATGAGGGTTCGATTTTAGATGGAAGCGTA
The DNA here is from genome assembly GCA_022361035.1 of Clostridia bacterium. Lineage (GTDB taxonomy): Bacteria > Bacillota > Clostridia > Peptostreptococcales > Caminicellaceae > JAKSBP01. The sequence continues at coordinate 17,202 of JAKSBP010000100.1, read as the reverse complement.
TATGATGAGAAGACCCTATATGGACTTACAGGGATGATTGAGCCTACAGATAAATTTGAAGACTTCAAATACCTTGGACAAATAGGGGATGAAAAATGGGATGCCGATAAAATTGCAATTTCACCAAATGGAGACGAAATTAATGACACTATAGAGCCTGTCCTGTCATTCCTAAGAAATGCTAAAAAGTTAGATATAGATATTTTAGACAAGAACAAGGATAAGATAAGGGATTTAGCCAGCAAGGAATATGTAAGAAAGGATTATTTTGATGGAGATATTTCCGATGCATATAAAAAGAATGACAACTGGATTTGGGATGGTAAAATAAGGAACAAAATAGCCACCGATGGCCAATACTACTACAGTATTAGTGCCCTTATCGATTATCCAGATGCTGACTGGCAAACTAAGCTGTTTCCAGTATATGTGGATACTAAAGCTCCAGTTATACAGAAGGTAAAATATGATGAAGATGACAAAAAGATAATTGTTAAGGCTAAGGATAAAGGAAGCTCGATAAAAAGTTACTTATTAATAAAAGATGATAAAGTAATAGATGAAAACTCCAATGGAAAGTTCGATGCTAAAGAGCTTTCAGAGTACATACAACAATTAGGGGTTCAGGTTATTGATTATGCTGGAAACTCAGCCGAATATTCCGAGGAAATTGAAGTGTATACCAGTGATAGTACAGTTCCATATGTAACTATTGTGACTCCAGAGTATAGAGGTGTTTATAACACAGGTGAAATTGAATTATCGGGGCTAATATCTGAGGCATCGGATTTAAAATATTTAAAGGCAGATGGAAAGAATATTCCATTTACTAAAAATGAAGAGTCAGGAAAGTTTGAATTTAGTACAATTTTGGCCCTTGAAGACGGAGTTCATCTTATAAATATAGAAGCTGAAGATGTTTTTGAAAACAGGATAAGCTTTGGTCATGAGGTAATTGTGGATACCATTGCACCGACAATAGAGATGAAAGAATGGCCAAAGGAAAGAATAGTTAAACATAGGGTTAAATCCGTAGAGATTGCAGCAGAGATTAATGAAAACTTTGGAGACTTAAGGGTAAGGGTTAGCGGTAGTGAAGTATTTTATCAGGAAGGAATGTGGGAATATACCGATAAACTTGCTCCAATAACCTATATTCTAGAAAGTCAAGAGGTTGAATTGGATTACGGTGACAATATTATAACTGTAGAAGCATACGATAAGGCTGGGAACGAAACTATTAAAGAATATAGAGTATATAGAAAGAAGCCAGGAGAAGTAGACCCTGTAATTGATGAATAAAGGACTAAGACTAGAATGGAGAAGTAGAGTTAAATATGACTGTACTCTTTTATAAAGGTAGTTTCTAAGTTAAATTCTAGGGTGTTTCGGGTGAATGAAGTTTAAGGCTTTTGAGATTTCAGGGATTTAGTTGCTACTGACTATATAACAAGTCTTTGAATATCTCACATAGGTCATAGATTTCTCATTGTGAAACACCCTATTAATTATTTCAGAATATAGAAATTAAACTATTGTTGAAAAATTTAAAGTTAATTTTGTTTCTCTATATGGATAATTATATTGTCTTCACTTATATATATATTTAATTTTTCCTTTGGAAGATTTTCAAAGTCGAAGTTTAAGTTTTCCTTTGTTTTAAAGATTTTGACATCATCTTGTTTATACTTGCCATCATGGGTATCCTTTGAAAATTGAATATTTACTTCACCTGCCCATGGGAAATCTCTGCTTTTTAAAAGGGTCATTGTTACTTCGTCATACATAGTTATTCCTAAGCTGTTTTTCAAAAGATTACTATCGGATTCAGAATAATGAATGTCAATAGAATCTTCACTAGATTCTTCTACCTTTAGTATTTCACAATTTAAAGTATTGTTTACTAATAAAGCAATAGATCCCCTATTGACCTTTGCCGATTTGTCAAACTCAATATTGTTAGTTATATGTAGTTGAGCAGCTTTTTTTAGGAAATTTTCTGGCCAACTCCCTTGTAAAAATACATCCTTGTAGCCTAGACTTCTAACTAAAACTGTTAGGGCCTCTGAATATTTTACTGGAGCAGTTGGGGCGAAGGTTCCATCTTCCATGCCTTTGATAATACCCTTATCGGTAGCTATGTGAATATACTTTGAAGACCAGCTATCAGTATCTACGTCAGAAAATTTATTTAAATTCTCTGAAGTTGTATCACTTGCTGATTCTAACCCTAAAGCTCTAACCATAATTGTTACAAACTGTTCCCTTGTAACTTCCTTTTCAGGGTGATATTTACCATCACCTAAGCCATTGACTATACCAAGGGCTGCCAGTCTTTCTACTGCACTTTTGATATTTTCATCTTCAATATCTGAAAATAGACTAGATGCAAAGGTAAAATTAATTGAAGTCAATAAGAGTAAAATTGTTAACCCTAATAAAGTAAATCTTTTCATAGTATCACCTTCCATATTTTTCTTTCATCACCTAATTATACATATTTTTTTTTCTATTGTACAGTAAATCTTCCTTTTATGATGTCTATTTAAAATACTTTACAGTATTTTAAATAAACAATCTCTTGAATTAGCATACTATATTATAGTAGTAAAAGAAAAGGAATGGAGGGAAATAGAATGGAGCAAGAACCCAATACAAACACTAAGAAAATCCATAGAGTTGGAAGGGATAAAGGGCAGAAATCCTTTACAAAACTTGAAGAAATGGTCATATTTTCAGATTGCAAAGTACTTAAAAATGGAGTCAGAATTTTTTCAGCAGAAGATTAAAATACAATAAAAAACACCTCTAATGCAGGTGTTTTTTTATATGTAGAAATGATTTAAGTATACTAAGATTTAAGAAAATTTTATGTATAAATCTAGGAGAATATAGTAAATTCTCCTGATACCTACTAGCTATAGATGTGTGACTAACAAACTTAATAAACGAAAGCAGACTCTGAGGTTTCCTTTTGAGCGATTTTTATAAATATATAAACCCTTCTGCAGTAGAATTTAACATAAACTTTATATTGCTATAACTAAAATATAACATATTTTTAACAGGAGACAATTAAAATGGAATTAAAAGGGGGACGCTTTAATGAGTACACTAACTAATTATGTTAAAAAAAGCGATGCATCGATATTCTATTTGTTTAATAAAAAGTTACATTGTAATTTTCTTAATATACTTATGGGAAATATTACTCATTTAGGTTCAGTAGTTTTTGCGGTTATATTTCCCCTTATATTTATTATTTGGCCAAAGTATGAAGTAAGAAAAATTGGTATAGATTTGGCATTGAATCTTTTTTTAAGTCAGGCCATAGTACATTCTATAAAACGATTAGTTAGAAGGCCAAGACCCTATAAAATACTTAAAAAGGTACTTGCAGTAAACCCACCCTCATGCAAATATTCCTTTCCTTCGGGACATACTAACGCTGCCTTCGTATTAACCTTTGTTCTCGCCTATCATATGTCGAGTCTTGCACTTCTTTTCCTACTCTTGGCTTCCTTAGTAGGGCTGTCTCGTATATATTTGGGTTTTCACTATCCAACGGATGTATTCATAGGGGTCATTATAGCCTATCTATCCTATACTGTTTATTTTAAAATTATTTAACCTTAAAATTAATTACAAATCCACTTTCATAAATGGATGTTACAACTTCCCTATTTAGGTGGGAGTAGTATTTCCCGCCTAATGATTTTTAGCTTTAGCTAAATAAATCTATTTCAAAATTAAAGGAGTTAGAAAGAGGGAGATATTAAATGAAAATAGCAATTTTCACAGATACCTTTTTACCTGAGATTAATGGAGTTACTAAAACACTGTCAAAGATGAGAAACTATATGGACAATAAAGGAATTGAATATAAATTCTTTGTTCCTGGAGACGAAGCACAGAAAAAAGACAATATTGTTTCTTTTAATAGCTTTAAGTTCTTCCTTTATCCAGAACGAAAAATAGCGATTCCTAGATATAGAGAAATAAAGGATAATTTAGACGAATTTAATCCCGATATAATTTTTATAGTTACCCCCTTTGCCATTGGTTTAATGGGACTGAGATATGCTAAAGAAAATGGACTACCCATGGTATCTAACTATTCTACGGACTTTCCAAAATATCTTAGGCACTATAAGCTTGAAATATTGGAAAATGCCCTATGGACATTTTTTAAATGGTTCCATTCCTATAGCTACATAAATTTATGTCCATCAACTGTAACAAAATTAGATATGGAAACCCATGGAATTCAAAATGTTGAGCTGTGGAGCAGGGGAATAGAAACCGGTGAATTTTCTCCACAAAAAAGAAGTGAGGAGCTAAGAAAACAGTACTGTAGTGATAATGATGAAAAGATTCTCCTCTATGTTGGAAGGGTAGCCCCTGAGAAGGAATTGAGTGTCTTAATGGATTCAGCAAAATTATTAAATAAAAAGAATCTGAGATTTAAACTATTGGTTATAGGTGACGGGCCTAGTAAGCAGGAGTTTGAAAATGAAAATATAAAAAATGTAGTATTTGTTGGATACAAAACAGGAGATGAACTTAAATCATACTATGCCTCGGCAGATATTTTTACATTTCCATCCAGTAGCGAGACCTATGGTAATGTAATACTTGAAGCGATGGCTTCAGGACTTCCCGTAGTTGCCCCCTTTGCAGGGGGAATAAGGGAAAATCTTATTGATATGGAAAATGGAATAGCTTTTAGTAGTGGAGATTCGCAGGCAATGGCAGATAAAATCGAAAAAATCATAAATAATGAAGAACTTAAAAATAATCTCAGTAAAAATGCTAGAGAGCATACATTATCCAAAAGTTGGAATGAAATATATTCAAATTTATTTAGAAGATTTAGAGAAGTTATAAATTTGTATAATCTTAGATTTACAAAAACTTCAGCATAAAACCTTAATGGGGTGGATTGATATAGAAAACGATCCGCTCCATTACTTTTTTGATTGCCTAAGGAAAAAAATAAAAAGATAATAACTTATATCTAGCTTTCAAGTATATTTAAAACTTGAAGGTTTTATTTTTTTATATAGAAGATGAGATTGTAAAATTTTTTGAGGGAATGATTTAAGCTTATCAATGGATGACAAGTAATAAGGGATTATTGTAGACTTTTGAAGATGAGATTTAAGTATTTTTTTATGAAAAAATGTTATATATATTAATAGGTGAAATTGGGCATAAGAAGAATTAAAGGGAAATTAGTGAAAAAGATAAAAATATAGATTTAAAATATAGCCAATAAAAAAATAATAGAAGCGTCAATGTATAAATATTATATATTTTATGGAGAAAGATGTGAGATTTATTTTTATTTATATCAAATGTGAAAATAAAAATTTGACAACATATAGGGAAATGGATATAATCAGTGTTAAAAGAAATAAAGATTGATGATAAAATGGTTTAGACAGTAATAAGCATTCAGTATTCTTGGTAAATTATGCTTTATACGCAGTAATAAAGTGCCTAAAAAGGTAATAAATGATTATAAGGAATATTTTGTAATATATCCTTTGGATACAACATTTTCTCTAAAAATGGAGCTGTAATGACCAGTCTATCAATATTATTTGTACATTACATCCCAACTCATAATTATCAAAAATTTTAAATACATATAAAAGTATTTTCTCAATATTTATAAGGAATAATTTGCTGAATCAATAAAAAACTTTGGAAAGAATATTTTTAGTCAAAAAACTTTTATCTAATAGCTATGTGAAGCAAGAAAGCTCCTTAGACTAGATATAAAAAAATGATACGTTTGAGTCATGGGTAAAGTTAGTAGATAGTTTGTGAATAACCTTAGATACAATTAGCTATAAATGGAGCTGATATAGTTTTTGAGGAAGGAGGATTAGATGAAGAATATAAGAAAAAATTATAAATTATTTATAGTTTTAATGATTTTTTGGTTTTTGTTAACCTTTAGCTTGAGTCTTTCAAACTTTATTACAGGTTTTATTATTTGTATTATCGTAACAAGGGCCTCCTATGGAATATTGTATGACGAAAAGGGCTTTAAGTTTAAAATTTTAGGAATATTAGACTCCATAAAGTATTTTTTAATTTTGTTCATAGAAATATATAAGTCTTCATTTAGCTATATATTTAGAATAATAAAAAAAGACTGCGAGCCCTTTATTGCAGAGGTAGAGCTTGAGGTTTCCGATCCCTTAGCCATAACTATTATTTCAAACTCTATTACCCTTACTCCGGGAACCCTTACAGTTGATGTAGATGGTAGTAAGCTTACTGTAATAACCCTTAAGGACTGTGGGGATTGTGCTGTCCTAGTAAACAAAGAAATAAAGGAAAAGTTTGAGAAATTGTTTATCGAGAGGGGATGAAAACCTATATGTTTTTAGTTATTACAATAATCCTATTAATTGTTACCATATTTATAAGCTTAATTAGAATGATAATAGGTCCCACAGTATGGGAGCGATTGTTGGCTCTTAATCTGATTTCAGCTAAAACCATACTGATTTTAGCGATTTATGGAGTATATAAGGAGAATGTCCTTCTATTAGATGTGGCTTTTTCCTATGGTATCATAGGTTTTCTGACAATAACCCTATTGTCTAGGCTGATATTAAAGGGAGGAAGGCAAAAATGATATATAGAATATTACTTTTTATATCATGGGTATACATAATTTTTGGTATGATAGGGATATTTAGATTTTCCAATATATATTCAAGACTTCTTACAAGCAGTAAAATAGATACGGTGGCAGCTATGACTATCTTAATAGCTTTGATATTTAAGTGTGGATTTAGTGTGTTTTCCATAAGGCTGATTCTAATTTTAATTTTTATAATTATTACTAGTCCTATTAGCAGCCATGTTATTGCAAGGTCCGCATATCTAAACGGTATTTCCATTAAGAAAGAGGTAGGCAAATGAATATAACAATAATAGGGAACTTATTACAGATTCTTTTAATTATAATTGCTTTAACTATAGTATTAAGCAGCGATAATATAAAAATGGTAATATTCTTTTCAGCTTTTTCCCTTATAACTTCCGGGCTATATTATTTCAATAAGGCTCCAGATGTGGCTTTAGCAGAGGTAGCTATAGGGAGTGCAATTATGCCCTTAATACTTATAATTTCTATATCTAAGCAAAGAGTATTTATGGTTGTTAACTATGCGGATGATGATTTTTTAAGCAGTGAAGAAGGTAAAGAGGGAAGGGGATACGAGATTTTGGCAAGTTTTTCAGAGTATTATAAATTGAAATTGGAGATTCATCCAAAGGAGGATGGAGAGCCACAGGGGTTATTTACAAATAGGAGTGTAGACCTTCTTGTGGAGAAATGTCCAAGTACTAATAAATATCTTTTAAAGGGAAAGAAAAGTAGCATACTTATGAATAAGCTTGAGCAGATGACCATAGATAAATGGGATATAGAAGTCTTAAAAATAAAAGAAGGTGAAACCGATGACTAGAAAAATTTTTTTAATAGCAATGCTTACTTCAATTTTTATTTTATTTTCTGCATCAATATTTAAATCAGAAAAATATTTAAACGACTTCAGTAAGTCCTACTATCTTTCCAATGGCTTTTATGAAACTGGTTCAAAAAATATTGTAACGGGTATTTATCTTGACTATAGACTCTTTGATTCAATATTTGAAGCAAGTATTTTGCTTATAGTTGTATCGGGAATAATATTTATATCTACAAGGGATGACAAAATTCTATAATAGGGAAGTGATAATTTGAAAAATTCCAGTATTTTAGTGTGTATAAGTAGAATCCTATTTCCGTTTATACTTCTGTTCGGATTTTATATAATAATAAACGGTCATGTCTCACCAGGGGGAGGATTTCAAGGAGGGGCTATATTGGCAACAGCCATACTCATAACATATTTTATAGACCCTGAAAGAATTTTAAATTTAAAATTCTTAATAAATTTAGAAAAATCTTCTTTCATAATTATATTGTTAATCGTGTCCCTAAGTTTCCTAACCAGAGGAGTTTTCTTTACCAACTTTGTTCCTATAGATGGTGAAATTGATATAAAAAAGATATTTCTTATAGCTTTAAATTTTTTCATAGGAATGAAGGTTGCTTTGGGGCTGGTAAGTGTATTTTCAACCTTTATCAAGGAGGGAGGATATAGAATATGAACCCTATATTGTCCTTTATTGTAGTATTAATAGGGGTATATGGTCTAGCTACGAGTAAAAACATTATAAAGTCAATAATTTGCATTAATATAACTCAGACTGCTGTAGTATTAATTTTTTTAAACCTCGGAAGCTTTAACTTTGGGGATATTCCGATAATAACTGATGAGGTCATCCCAATGGTTGATCCCTTACCCCAGGCACTAATGATTACTACCATAATTATAGGTACTACAATTACGGCTTTAGCATTGATGTTAAGTATAAAAACATTTCACTATTATGGGACTTTAGATTGGAAAGAAATGATGGGAAGGGAATGATGTAACATGGAATATGTGCCTATATATCTAATATTTATACCTATAATTACTTCTATGATTATATATTTATCTGATAATAGATATGTAAATTATATGACCTTTCTATGTCAATTAGTTCTATATATCCTTGCCCTTAAATACTATATGGTAAATGACGGACTTATTGAGGAGAAGATAATACTATTAGGAGGATGGGATAAAAGCATTGGAATAGCATTAAAAAATGATGCCTTATCTATGTCCTTTATATTTTTATCCATATTTATATGGTTGATGGTCCTCACTTATTGCTGGGATAAAAGAAAAAACAACTCAAAATTTCTATTTTTCCTTATGTTCCTACAGGGGACCTTTTTAGGCCTACTCCAGACAAATGATCTCTTCAACCTTTTTGTATTTATAGAAATTGTTACTATTATATCTACTATACTTATTGTCTATAAAAAGGATGGCTATTCAATAAAATCAGGTCTTTACTACCTTTTATTCAATAGTGTTGGAATGATTTTTTATCTGATTGGCTTGATACTTATATACAACCTCTCAGGGACCCTGAATATGGATGCTATATCCCGCACCATTCCTTCACTAAGGGATACAAATGCAATAAAACTGGGCTATATTTTTATTATAGGAGCAATAGGAGTTAAGTCTGCTTTCTTTCCAATTTACAACTGGCTTCCAAAGGCCCATAGTGCTGCTCCTTCTTCAATATCGGTACTGCTTTCCAGCCTCCTAGTTAAAAGTGGTATCTATGCATTTATTAGATTAAATAACATGTTTAAGATGGAAAGCTTCTATGAATTCTTCTTTTTTCTTGGGTTTTTCACTTCAATTTCAGGTATAATATTTGCCTTGTCCCAAAAGGATATAAAGCAGATACTTGCCTTTAGTACCATATCCCAGATAGGATTAATTCTCATGGGACTTAGCAGTATGGATGGGAATGCTTATATAGGGGGCATCATGCATATTTTTAATCATGCTATGTTTAAAGCATTATTATTTATGGGGGCAGGAACAATAATAAATACCTACGGCATTAGGAGAATAACGGAAATTAGGGGTGTATTTAAAAGGCTGCCCTATACATCAATATTCATGATTGTGGGAATATTATCGATAACTGGAGTACCTTTCTTAAATGGATTTATAAGCAAAGAAGTAATCAAATATGGGTTGGAAGGCTTTTATTTAAAGAATATGATGCTTTACATTATAAATCTGGGTACAAGTATTTACTTTATAAAGTTTTCTCAAATATTCTTTGGTCAGGCGGATAGAGAAAAGAGTAGGAACCTAAATAACAATCTTTCAATGTTTTTATTGGCCTCTATATGTATTGTCCTTGGCAGTTATTCCATACCTTTAACTGAAGGTTTTTTTGGTATAGAGCTTTTAAATATAAGGGTTATGACTACATATAATCTCATAAGCTATCTAATTATGATAGGTATAGCCTATCTTATCTTTAAGCAGGTAGTTGAAAAGGACTATAATATATTGAAAAAAATTAGGCACACCCATATATCCTTTGAAGCTACTAATTTCTTACTGGTGATGTTTATTTTTATAATGATGTTATGGAGTAATAAATAGGGTACTAGATATATTTGTTAAGGCGGTGACTTGATATATAAAAGGGTTCACCGCCTTATCAATCTCTATAGCATTGCACTTTTTAATTGCCTTACAAAACCCTCAACATTTTTTACAGTGTCTTCACACCCTATACTTTCCTCAATTTTTTCAATGATGGCACTTCCAACGATAAGCCCATCGGCAAAATCCTTCAGGTTTTCAATGGCATTTGAGTTTGAAATACCAAATCCAATGGCAGTAGGAGTGTCTGTATATTTTCTTACATCCTTAATTAAATCGGCCAAATCTAAATTAAAGTCCCTCCTTTTACCCGTCACACCAAAGGAAGAAATGCAGTATACGAAGCCATGGGAATCCTTAACTATTTCCTTGATTCTGCTTTGGGAAGTAGGGGCGACAAGGGGAATGAGGTCCATGGGATAATCCTCCATAAGCTTCTTAAGCCCTTGGCTTTCTTCCAGGGGTAGATCGGGAATAATTAATCCATCAATTAGGCCCTTGCACCTATCTAGAAAGTCTTTAATTCCATATCTAAAGATAGAATTATAATACAATAATAGGGCTATAGGAATATCTGTTTCTTTTCTTAGCTGAGGTATCATTTCCAAGAAGGTATCAATATTTGTTCCAGCCCTTAGGGCTCTAAGGGAGGCTTTTTGTATAACAGGTCCATCAGCTAAGGGATCGGAATAGGGTATTCCAAGCTCGATTATATGGGCTCCGGCCCTTTCCATTGATAGGACTAAATCAATTGTAGTTTTTAAGTCAGGGTCTCCACAGGTTATATATGTTATAAGGGCCTTTTTATCCTTTAACCTTAGCTCCTTAAACTTCTTTGTGATTCTGCTTTCCATTATAATACACCTCCATATTTAGATATAGTATGAATATCCTTATCCCCTCTACCTGACAAATTGACAACTATAATATCATCTTTCTTAGTTTTAGGTCCAAGCTTTAGTAGATAAGCTATTGCGTGGGAACTTTCAAGGGCCGGTATTATTCCTTCTATTTGCGTTAGGGTTTTAAAGGCATTTACAGCTTCCTCATCGGTAATCGATACATATTTTGCCCTTCCAGTAGAGTGAAAGAAGGCATGTTCTGGGCCTACTCCAGGATAATCTAATCCTGCAGAAATAGAATGTACAGGTTGAATTTGGCCATATTTATCCTGTAGTAAATAGGTCATCATCCCATGTATGACGCCAATAGAACCCTTCGTAATGGTTGCAGCATGCTTATCGGTATCAACTCCCAGCCCCCCTGCTTCCACACCATATATATCTATATTTTCTTCATTGCAAAATGGGTAGAATAATCCCATGGCATTACTGCCGCCACCTACACAGGCAATCAAATAATCGGGCAGTCTGTTTTCCTTTTCAATAATCTGTTCCTTTACCTCATCACCGATAATTCTTTGAAAATCCCTTACCATGGTGGGATAGGGATGGGGTCCTACTACAGAGCCTATTACATAGAAGGTATCCTCTACATTTGCAACCCAGTTCCTTATGGCCTCGTTAGTAGCATCCTTTAAGGTGGCTGTTCCCGAGGTAACAGGGTTGATTTTGGCCCCTAACATTTTCATTTTATATACATTCAAGGACTGCCTTTCAGTGTCTTCCTTTCCCATAAAAATCTCACAATCAATGTCAAACATTGCACAAACAGTTGCAGTTGCTACACCGTGTTGTCCAGCCCCAGTCTCAGCAATAACACGCTTTTTATTCATCCTCTTTGCCAATAGGACCTGACCTATTACATTGTTGATTTTATGGGCTCCTGTATGATTTAGGTCTTCCCTTTTCAAATAAATCTTTCCACCACCTAACTTTTTAGTTAAGTTTTCAGCAAAATATAGGGGGGTAGGTCTACCGGAATATTCCTTTACGTAATATCTGTAGGCCGAAATAAAATCCTCATCCTCCTTAGCCTTCAAATATTCATTTTCTAACTCTATTAAAGCATTCATCAAGGTTTCAGGAACAAACTGTCCTCCGAATCTTCCAAATTTTTTAGATAACTCTATTACTTTCATATTATTTTCCTCACCCTTTCAATAAATTTTTTCATTCTATTAAAATCCTTATAACCATCTATTTCAACGCCGCTACTAACATCTACCACCGATGGTTTTACTAGATTAATAGCCTCATCTACATTTCCATAGTTAAGACCACCGGCTAAGATGATAAACCTTTCTGACCTGGTTTTCGAGGCTAAATTCCAGTTGAAAATCTCCCCGGTACCTCCGTAGGCCCCTTTAACATAGGTATCCAATAGATAACCATAGGTTTTATATTTGTCTAAGGCTTTTAAGCTTTCCTCATCCTTTACCCTAAAGGCCTTCCATACTTCTCTGTTAAATAATCCGCAATATTCTGGTGATTCATCACCGTGGAGCTGGATAATATCAAGACTACAAAACTTAGATATTTCCTTAACTGCATCAGCGGTATTATTTAAAAAGACACCTGCGGTCTTGATGCTTTTATCTAACCCATCAATCAGTTCCTTTGCCCTATATTTGTCTATTTGCCTCTTACTCTTTGCAAAAACGAAGCCTACATAATCGGGTTTAAGTTCATTTACATAAAGGATATCCTCCCTACGCCTTAAACCACATATTTTCACTTTAGTCAATTCAATCATCCCCTAAGTTCCCCTAATTTTTCTCCTATAGAATTTGCTCTCATGAGGCTTTCACCTATGAGAACTCCCTTTACACCAAGGCTCTCAAGAAATATCATATCTTGCCTGCTATTTATGCCGCTTTCGCTGATTACTATTTTAGATTTCGGTATATGGCCTATAAGCTTTTCAGTGGTGAGTAGGCTAGTTTTGAAAGTTTTTAAATCTCTATTGTTAATTCCTATGATTTTTGAATCTGCTTCTAATGCTCTTTCCAGTTCAAACCTGTCATGGACTTCTACTAAGCAATCGAGTCCAATATCTTCAGCTATCTCTTTAAACTCAAACAAAGTCTTTTTTGAAAGAATAGAGACGATAAGAAGTAGGGCATCGGCTCCCAAAGCCTTTGATTGGTATATTTGATAGGGGTCAATAATAAAATCCTTTCTTAGCAGGGGAGCCGATGTAACACCTCTAACTTGATTGAGATAATCATTGTGTCCTTTGAAAAACCTATCCTCAGTTAGTACTGATATTGCCTCTACTTTATTGATAGAATAGTCTTTAGCTATCTCCATAGGGTCAAAATCCTCTTTAATAGTTCCCTTAGATGGGGAAGCTTTCTTTATTTCTGCAATAATACCTATGTTCCTTTTATCCTCAAAGGCTTCCTTAAAGCTTCTCCCTTTGCTACAGTTCTCTATGAGGGATATAATTTCATCCATTGAGGTGATACTTTTTTCTTCTTCTATTTTTTTCTTTTTATAGGCCACTATCCTATCTAAAATCATACTGTGAGCTCCTGACTAAGTCTGATAAACTGGTTTAGCTTTTCTAAGGCAAGACCCTTATCTATGGTATTTTTAGCCTTTTCAATGCCCTCTATAAGGGAATTTGCCTGTCCTCCAATATATATAGCTGCCCCTGCGTTGAGTAAAACCATATCTCTTCTAGGACCCTTTTCACCCTTTAATATATTTAATATGATTTCTGCATTCTCCTGAGGATATCCACCGATTAAATCCTCAGTTTTACCAAGCTCTAATCCGAAATCTGAGGGGGTAATATAATAGGTAGATATTCTATTATCCTTTAACTCAGATACCTTGGTCTTAGTAGTTATAGTAATTTCATCTAATCCATCTAATCCGTGTACAACCATTGCCCTTTCAGTGCCTAGTTTTTTTAATGTTTCTGCCATTATCTTAGTAAGCTTTTCATCGAATACACCGAGGACCTGGCCCTTTACTAGGGCTGGGTTGGTGAGGGGACCAAGGAGATTGAAAATAGTTCTAATACCCAGTTCCCTCCGTGGCACTATTACATTTCTCATAGCCCTATGGAATAAAGGAGCAAACATGAATCCAATATTGATTTTCTTAAGACACTTCTTAACCATTACAGGGTCTAGTTCAATGTTAACACCTAGGCTTTCTAATACATCTGCACTGCCGCATTTGCTTGAAACACTGCGATTGCCGTGCTTTAAAATATTTACTTCGGCTGCTGAAGCAATTATCGCGACTATAGTGGACACATTAAAGGTATTAGCTCCATCTCCTCCAGTGCCGCAGGTATCTATGGCATATTTATCTCCTATGTCTACCTTGAATAACTTGTCTCGCATGACTTTGGCTCCACTGGTTATCTCTTCACTAGTTTCTCCCTTTATCCTTAGTGCTGTTAAGAAGCTGCCTATTTGGGAATCTGTAGCATTGCCTTCCATAATGGTATCCATGGACTTTATCATCTCTTCTTCACTTAAACTCTTTCCCTCTATAAGCTTATTTATAGCGGACTTAAGCATTGATCTCCCTCCAATTCCTATAATTTAAGAAAGTTTCTTATTATCTGCTTTCCATTACTCGTAGCAATTGCCTCGGGATGAAATTGAACACCGAATACAAGATGCTTTTTATGCATTAGAGCCATTATTTCACCGTCACTGGTTTTAGCAGTAAAGTAAAGCTCATCACATATGGAGGTGTTATCAACTACTAGTGAATGGTATCTAGTTGCTTTTAAGGGGTTCTTAACTCCTTTAAACAAGCCCATTTCATCATGGTAGACCATAGATGTCTTACCGTGGACTAACTCCTTGGCCTTTATGACTTCGCAGCCATAGATTTCGCCAATCGTTTGATGGCCAAGGCATACCCCCAGAATAGGAATCCTGCTGCCAAACTCCCTGATAACCTCCTTAGATATTCCAGAATCTTTAGGAGTACCGGGACCTGGAGAAATAATAATATGGGATATATCCATTGCCTTTAGCTCCTTTATTGTAACCCCATCGTTCCTAAAGACCTTGATATTAGGGTTGATTTCACCTGCATATTGATAGAGGTTGTAGGTAAAGGAATCATAATTATCTATTATTACTATCATGATAAGACCTCCTCAGTTATTTTTATGGATTCCATAAGTGCCTTGGCTTTTCTAAGGGTTTCAAGGTATTCTCCTTCGGGGTCAGAATCGGCGACTATTCCAGCACCGGCTTGAATATATGCCCTATTATTCTTAAACACAATGGTCCTGATGGCAATACAGGTATCCATATTTCCGTTGAACCCTATGGCACCAACTGCCCCTGCATATACGCCTCTCTTTCTAGTCTCAAGTTCATCTATTATTTTCATTGCCCTTATCTTTGGGGCTCCTGAAACTGTTCCCGCCGGTAAGGAGGATATCAAGGCATCGAACATATCATAATCCTCTTTAAGGCTTCCTACCACGTTAGATACTATATGCATAACGTGGGAATATTTTTGTACTTCCATATAATTAGTTAGCTTTACAGTCCCAAACTCTGATACCTTACCAATATCATTTCTAGCTAAATCCACTAACATTAAATGTTCTGCCTGTTCCTTTGTATCCTTAAGCAGTTCCTCAGCCAATTTTTCATCTTCCTTAGTTGTTTTGCCCCTTGGTCTTGTTCCAGCTATGGGGCAGGTTTCAATTTCCCTATTTTTAACCTTGGCCAGCATCTCTGGGGAGGAGCCCACCAGGTGATACTCTATAAAATCTATATAAAACATATAGGGGGAAGGATTTAAGCTCCTCAAGGTTTGATAAACATTAAGGGGACTTATGTCTGTTTCTACTTCCAGTCTTTGAGATAAAACTACCTGGAAGATATCCCCCTCTTCTATATATTTTTTTGCCCTTAGGACCTTTTCCATAAATTCCTCTTTAGTTTCATTGCTTGTATAATTAAATACCTTAGGTTGTGGCGTTTTTTGATATTCTAAGCTAGATTCATCATTTAAGATTTCATCCCTAATCCCTTCCAATCTATTTAATGCCCCTTGATAGATATTTTTCTTGTCAGATGACATGGGAAGATTGGCTATAGCTATTACCTTTTCCTTCAGATGGTCATAGATAATTATTTCTTCCATAAACAAAAGGTGTAAATCAGGCATTCTAATGTCATCAAAATTCATCCTACCTAACTCTTCATAGTTCCTTATTATGTCGTAGCCTATATATCCAACTGCTCCCCCTATAAAGTCAGGCATATCCTCTATAAAGGGCATCTCATACTCCTTTATTAAATCCTTTATAATATTTAGGGGATTGCCTTTTTTCTGGGTAATAAGATTATCTTTATATATAGAAATTTCACTACCTCTTCCTTTAACCTCTATGAATGGTTTTCTTCCAATATAGGAGTATCTTCCCCATTTATCTATGGTTTCGGCACTTTCTAAGAGATAGCACTTACTGCCTTTACACATCTTCCTAAACAATGAGATTGGTGATGCCTTGATATTCTCTACCTCACAGGAGAGAACCAACAGCTTTGGAGATTTAAAGATTTCTTTAATCTTTTGCGAATTATTAGAGTTCAATATATTACCTCCTTTTAAAGCTCTATAGAAAATTTTAATATTTTTAAAGAATTTACAATAAAAAAGACACTCCATCCCTATAAAAGGGACGAAATGTCTATAATCTCGCGGTGCCACCCTAGTTAGATAATCTAAAAATCTAAAATGTTAAGCTCAGTAAACCAAAAAAGCATTTCATCCTAATTTCTAGGACGAAATGCTTACATTCCGTGTTGCCACCCATTTTAGATAAAATTAATTATCCCACTCCTTCAGATACGGAAACAGCTCTAGACCATTTCGATATCCTGTCCTTGTAACGTAAGGCCAACGGCAAGTGGTACTCTCAGGCTGATTTCACACTGCTTCTCATGGAACCATTCAATAAGCAATCCACGCCGGGCTTTCACCATTTCCGACTCGCTAAAGCTTCATGTTTTATTTACTATTTCCACTCATAGAATTTAATGATATTATTTTTATAGAATTATAATATCTATCGAAAACTTTGTCAACAATATAAAAGTATTTTTATAGAAATAATTTTTAATATACAGTAAGCTGCATAATTATAATAGAAATAAATTCGGAGGTAGGCTAATGGAAAACTACGATATCATTGTTGT
>JAKSBP010000118.1 GCA_022361035.1 Clostridia bacterium | reverse complement strand
GCATGTTCCTGCAAGTCTACGAGGGAGAATGAGACGATGAAAAAGTTTGGTTTTTTAGCGTCAACCTTTCTCGCCGCACAGGTCTTTTCGGCAACCGCGGTCTTCTCAGCAGAGGCGCCGCGTCCGCCGGAGGATGATATGGCCGCGCCCTATTATGACCGGCATAAAATCGATATCGCGAATCTTCGGGATTTTTATGACGGCATCCTGATGAGCGACGCAATCATTCATGCGGACGCGATGTTTGACGCTGAAACAAAATGGAAGCTGACGCTTCGCCAGATGATTCTGACGGGAAGCAATCACCATCAGGCGCGCAGCGCATATCAATTGTCGTTAATGAGCGTGCCTGTAGGTGACATTCTAGCCATCTGGTCGCCCGATTATGTCGGATCGCTTAAAGACGACAGGCTGCGGGTGGCGTTTGAGTATATCGAGGCGATTTCCCGCCGCCCGGCGGACGTGACGGCTGATACGCATGCAGCGTTGCGCACACATTATATCGACCGGCAAATCGCCGAGCTTTTTGAACTCGCCGGCGTCAACGCGATGAACGTGATGCATGACAGCCTCCTGCCCATCGCGACCGATCAGGAAACGCTCGACTGGGCGAGGGAAAATCTCGGACCCGTCGGCTGGAAGCCTGGATCGAATGCGGCCCAAAGCCCGGAAGAGCAGCGCGCGCGTCCATTTGTCGGCGATGCTCTGGACGCAGCGTATAAAGAAGTAATCTCGGCATGGAAACCGGACGATCTCGCGGCTATCGATCCGGAATTCACGACAGACTGGATCAACCATGTAACCGGATACGACGTGTCCAGGATCACTTTTGACGGCGACAAGGACGGGGTGGAAGAACCCTTCGATCACTACCCAGAGGAATATCTGCGCTGGGAAGATCCGGCGGCCGACGATGCGAACCTTCCGCCCGCCTCGACGCCGCCATTTAACGCCGCCGCTTATGATTATCCGTATTACAGTCCGCCAATCGTGCCCGAAACAAAGTACCCGTTCAGCGACAGGAACAAGTTTGATACCGAATGGACG
Source organism: Clostridia bacterium (assembly GCA_022361035.1). Taxonomy (GTDB): domain Bacteria; phylum Bacillota; class Clostridia; order Peptostreptococcales; family Caminicellaceae; genus JAKSBP01. The sequence continues at coordinate 1,520 of JAKSBP010000118.1, read as the reverse complement.
CGCCAGGCGTCCCTTGGGACGCAAAAAATCGAGACTTACTTTTCTTACGACGACAGGGCGCTGCCTCTGGAGGAAAAGTGGCCAATCTTTTTTGTATACCAGCTTGCGAGCGGTTGCGTTCACTGCCAGTCGCACGGGGCGTTCGGCTATTTTGACGCCGTCGAAGACGATTACCCGTATGACAATATCCCCGATGAAGACCTTCCTAGGGTCATCGCGCGGATTCACGCGCTCTTCGATTTTGAACGATCAGACCTTTTCACCGACGCTCAAAAGGCGGCCTATCGCTTTGCCCGTGACGCCGGCAAACTGCCGGCGCGCACAACCTCGGCGCATATTGAGGAACTGCGGCGGCATTATTCCGACCGCGAAATCCAGGAAATCATGACGGTCCTCATCGCGGGCGCATGGCTCTCTTCCGACATGCAGTCCCAGGTGACGGTGACCGATCAACTGGCGATGTCATGGGCGTTGAAGAACCTGACTTCAGTCGGATGGAGGCCCGGTGCTCATGTCGGCTGGCCAAACGAACAGCGCGCCTACCATATGACTGAAATGGCCGATTACGCCTACGCCAAGATGAGTTCCGGCGACGTGATCGATCAGGTTTCGGAATGGCTCGCCAGCGACGTCCCTCTTGGCGTCGATACGGATAATGACGGCGTCGAAGATGATTATGACGGCTTCCCGACCGATCCAACGCGATGGGCGGACACGGATCAGGACGGCAGGGAAGATTCCAAAGATAACGACATCGACGGCGACGGCATTTCGAATCGGAAAGAAGTATCGATCGGTACATTTCCGTACAAAGCGGATTCGGACGGCGACGGCGTCATCGACCCGGTTGAGATAGAGGCCGGCACCGATCCTGTCGACCCGCATGAGTTTTAACGCTGGCCAGAGGTGATCTGAAAATGACCGCGCTGCAATCGACTTTTCTGAAAATATCAGCTGTGTTGTGGGTGATATGGGGGTGCGTGCATGCTTTCGCGGGCGTCATGATCATATCCGGCGATGCATCGACCGGCTTCCAGAGCATAGCCGACGCCGTGGAGCCGGCGTCGCTTGAGATGAATTATCCCGCCGCCGTCGGGGCCGTGCTCAACCAGCATGCTTGGAACCTGTTATGGGGCGGTCTGGCAACGATTGTGGGCGCCGTTTTCATCTGGCGACGGAATATGACGGCGATCTGGGTGACCGCGATGATCGGCGGCCTGCTTGATGTCGGCTATTTTGTCTTCATAGACCTGGGCGGATTTAACCAGTTCATGCCCGGCACCGTCATGACGATTTTCTCAGGCGCAGCGATCCTGCTGAGCGGTTCGGTTTGGCTGCGCAGGCAACAATCATCGCAGTAAAGTGATCTACCGGCAGCGTTGCTGAAATCAGGATCGATTGACGCTCGCTATTCTTTCCCCAAAGGCGTGAAATAAGCCCGGCATCACCTCGCCACGATCGAGTTTGCGCTCTGAATGTTCGTTTAGAGGATCATTTGGAATTAATAGTTTTTTGATCTG
>JAKSBP010000412.1 GCA_022361035.1 Clostridia bacterium | reverse complement strand
GTTGGCACTGATTTTTTAAACAAACTGTTTAGTGATTTCAAATATGATGCTGCAAAGGATTTATTAGTTTTTAACAGCTCAGACATATTTCAAGAATCAAAGGAGCTTCCCATTGTAGGAGATAGGGAAAAGCTAAGCAAATTATTAAATTATTCAAATGAAGGCTATAATTATAGAGGTAAGGATGCGACCTTGACTATGGAAAAAAATAAGACTGCTAATTACGCCTTAGAATCTCAGGCATCTGACTACTCTAAAACAAATATCCAAATAGAGGGTGTAGATGAGGCTGATATTGTAAAGACCGATGGTTCATATATATATACCCTTAGTAATAATAATCTATATATTGTCAAAAGTAAGGAAGAAGACTTTCGAGTGATAAGCACATTAAAATTTGATGACTATAGCCCCATAGAGTTTTATATTAAAGATGATAGGCTAATAACTATTGGACACTTCTATGGCATGAATCTTAATAAAATAAAAGGCACCATAGACTATAAAATATATCCCCATTTTTCCACTTCTCTAAAGGTACGTATATACGATATAAAGGACAAGAAGGACGTTACTTTGATAAGAAATGTTGAGGTAGATGGAAGATATCTTTCATCAAGGCTTATAGACAATAGTTTTTACTTAGTAGCTAATAGGCGCGTCTCTTCTAGGGATAAGGAGCTAAGGCCATATTATAAGGATTCCATCGATAATAAGAAGACCTTTATTGATTATGAAAATATTAGATACTTTCCTGAAGGGAGATACAATAATTATATTATTACATTAGGTCTTAATCTAAAGAATCTCGATTCATCAAGGATTGATGTTAATGCCTATCTTGGTAGGGGAAATAACCTCTATACCTCTGAGGAAAATATGTATATCAGCCAAGATAAGTATAGATATAATATATATGATTTAAGGGAATTACCTAATAGTAATGTAGTATCGAATATTTTTAAATTTAAACTCCAAGATGGCAGAATAAGATATTCCTCTAAGGGTGAGGTTCCGGGAAGGATACTCAATCAGTTTTCAATGGATGAGCATGGGGGAAATTTCAGAATTGCCACTACAAAGGGAGAAGCCCTCTGGGGTAATGGTTCCCAATCCACAAGCAATGTTTATGTTTTAGACGATACTCTCAAAATATTAGGTAAAACAAAGGATTTGGCCCCGGGAGAAAAAATTTATTCCGTCAGGTTTATGGGAGATAAGGCATATGTAGTTACCTTCAGGCAGGTTGACCCCTTCTACGTGATTGACCTAAAGAAGCCTAGTAGTCCTAAAGTGTTAGGATACTTGAAGATACCGGGATACAGCAGTTATTTACATCCCTATGACGAAAATCATATAATAGGTATAGGGATGGATACTAGTGAGGAAGATGGAAGAGTTATAAATCAAGGTGTTAAGATTTCTATGTTCGATGTAACAGATTACAACAATCCCCTTGAACTCGATAACATAATCATTGGTGAAAGGGGCTCCTATACCGATATCTTACGTAATCATAAATCACTTTTATTTTCAAAGGAAAAAAATATACTCTCTTTTCCCATTTATGCTTCAAGCTATGATAAAAGTACCTATAAACACAGAATTGAAACTCAAGGTGCCTTTGTGTTCAGCATAAACGAGGATTATAAGCTAAATCTAAGGGGACATATTTCTCATTTAGATGGTAAAAATAACTCTGGTAATTATGTCAGAAGAATAATGTTTATAGAAGATAGGCTATATACCATATCGAACAGTAAAATAAAGATTTCTGATTTCGATACATTGAAAAGCATTAAGGATTTGACTCTTATTAAGTAGTAAAGTTTATAACACCAAGTAGAAACCGCTTGGTGTTATAAGTTTTAGAGAAGAATAAAGTCCCTACCATAAAAAACTTTACCTTCTTTTAATCATGAAAATCAATATAAGAATTCCTAATACTAATACTGAACTACAAACTAGCCCACCTTCAATTCCAAAGAGTCCACCGGTTATAGAATCATATCCGGGAATAGCTTGAAAATCCATGAGCATTCCCCCCCTTGGTGGAGTTCCACTTACCTCGAAACCCAAGACATTTCCCTGAACCCAGTTCCATGAGCTATGAAGGGCACATATACCCCAAAGGCTCCCCTCCCATATTACATACAAAGCTGCAAAGACACCAAATAGTATTAAATTTACCATTGGTAATATGCCTATATTGTTATTAAATAGGTGTAATCCACCAAATAAGGTGGAGGATATAAAAATTCCTAGGGCCACATTGTGTTTCATTCCTATCACAGGCAACAGCCAGCCCCTTATCATTATTTCTTCAGATGCTCCCTGTACTATCCATCCTACAAGAAGGATAAATACACCTCCAAGTGCATTAAATCCTTTAATAGATGGGTTCAATCTATCAATAGTTACAAGACCCAAGATTGTAAAGACCAAGACACAAAAACTTATCATGATTATTCCAAGTATAAATCCCCTTAAGTATTTTTTTAATATGTTACCCTTTTCAAGTCCCATTGTATATACGGGCCTTTTTTCAATAAGTTTTACCCATAGAAAAAATGCTATGATATAAAGCCCAAAGGGTATGATTAAAAAATTTATGCTAAAGGAAAGGGCTTCTCCCTTTAATCCTTGTATAGGTAGATTATTTCCAATCCTACTCAGTGGTGTCATAAAAAAAATTAGGTCCGCAAAAAACATAATACCTAAAATATACATGATAGCTAGAAAAACATTAGGTAAATGTCTACTTTCCTTGGCTAGAGAAAATATTCTATTTTCCTTAGATAATATTAAATTTGATTTTCCCATTATTTATCCCCTTCTTTCTTAGATACCCTGCCTATTTATTATAAATAGACAAAAATTATAAGTATATAGAATCTATATTAGATTATATCAATAACTATACATATATATACAATTTAAAATTAATACACGAAAG
>JAKSBP010000375.1 GCA_022361035.1 Clostridia bacterium | reverse complement strand
TTAATTTTCATAGTACCACCTCACTAGAATTTATGAATTCCATGGATTGTACTATTACTTAATTTTTTTATTAGACAAATGGAGACTTATAAAATTATTGTAGTATGAACTTTTACTGAGTAGTATTATTTCTTCTGTTTCATAACCTTTCTAGGCTCATTTATCTATTTCTTAATAACTACTCTATTGGTTAAGATAGGCTCTAAAGCCATACAAACTACTTCTAATCTCTATACTACCTTCATTTACAACTCCTTCTATTTTCTTATAAGAGACAATATAATTATATTAATGAATTTTAAAAAGGTGATATAAATGAAGGCAGCCATATATTCAAGAAAATCTAAATTTACTGGCAAAGGGGAATCTATACAAAACCAAGTAAAGATTTGCAAAGAATATGGAAATAAGCACTTTGATATAGATAAATATATAATATATGAGGACGAAGGTTTTTCTGGAGGAAATATAGATCGACCAAAGTATAAGGCAATGATAGATGATGCTAAAAAAAATAAATTTGATATTTTAATATGCTATAGATTGGATAGAATAAGTAGAAATATTTCTAACTTCTCAGATATAATCCAAGTCCTTCAAAGTAAGGATATTTCATTTGTTTCTGTTAAAGAACAGTTTGACACTTCTACTCCTATGGGACGGGCAATGATGTATATTGCATCTGTTTTTGCACAGCTTGAAAGGGAGACTGCCGCTGAAAGAATAAGGGACAATATGCACCAGCTTGCTAGGTCAGGTAGATGGCTGGGAGGTAACACTCCTACTGGCTATGAAAGTGAACCAATAATTTATATAGATTCTAATATGAAAGAAAAGAAAATGTATAAACTCAAAGCCATTCAAGAAGAGTTAGAGACAGTACAGCTTTTGTATAGTAAATATTTAGACCTTGGATCATTGCAGAAAGTTGAAACCTATTGTCTTCAAAATAATATTAAGACTAAGCACCACAATGATTTTCATAAAAATACTATTAAAATGATTTTAACCAACCCTGTGTATGCTAAGGCTGACACCTTAATATATGAGTACTTTAAATCCCATATGTCAGAAATATGTGCTAATAGAAGTGAATTTACTGGCAAATATGGGGTAATGAGCTATAACAAAAAACTCCTTAAAAATAATAGATTTATAAAAAATAATCATTTGAATGAGTGGATTATTGCTATTGGAAAACATAAAGGGGTAATATCGGGTAAAGACTGGATAAAAGTACAGCAATTATTTACAAAGAACCGAGATAAATTTCCTCGTAGTGGAAGCTCCCACAATGCTCTTTTTTCAGGATTTTTATATTGTAAGGAATGTGGTTCTTTTATGCGTGTTACATATGGAACCAAGATAAAGGGGACAGATAAGTACTATCACTATTATGAATGTAATCTTAGATTTAATTCTAAGGGTAAAAGATGTGATAATAAACGTCTTAGTGCAGCTAAAATAGATGACTTAATTATAGGTAAAATTAAAAGTACTATTACTCCAACTATGTTTAAAAAGATTGATACTGCAAAAGAAACTTTAAAAGACAAAAGTGTTAAAGACAAAAAATTAAGAGAACAAATTTCAAGCAATAAAAAATCAATTGAAAACTTAGTAAAACAACTTTCAAATGCTAATGATGAAATTTCCCAATACTTACTGACAGAAATAAATAAGCTCCATGAAGAAAATAAAAGTCTTGAAGAAAATATCAAAAGCAAAAAAGATACTACAGTTATGAAGACATTTAGTCTTGACATACTAAAAGATGCCTTGGTACAATTTAATGAAAAAATAGACACTGCTAATTTGAAAGAAAAGAGAAACCTTATTCGTTCTATTGTAGAAAAAATTGAGTGGGATGGAGAAAACCTAGATATAAGAATTTTTGACTGCTAAGAATACAACAAAGTATTTTTAGCAGTTTTGTCATGTAAGAATTTGCTTGCATAAATGTTATATTTCCTTCACTATCAGTTCTAATAAAATACAAGTCCTGATATCTTATATCGTCTGTAATCATTTTATTTATAGATTCGTTTATAGACGTAGAAGCTATTTGCCTTGCTTTAATCTCAGCTATAGTTAAAACGGTGGGTTTGATTTTCCTATCCACCAATAGGAATCCATATATTGCTAAAAGTAGTATGAATATAAAAACTATATAGGTATATACAAACATCTTTTTATGATTCATACCCCTTTTATATCTCCTTCGGGCAAACAAAAAACCACCCCCCATATACCTATAATATGATTTTAGGTATTAATTTAGTTCTATTTACTCTATTATTTAAGCAAATTTCCTGAATCTATACCTATGAAAATTGCATATTAGAGTATTAATATGATTTAATTATTTAGGATGCAACATAATTTTATATAAATTAATTTGATTTTCATGTGTTTTTCTATAAAATTATAGATGAATACACCTTTAGGATTTTCTATAACACTTAGATGGAATCTAAAGTATTTATTTATAAAGATATAATTAACAGTCTAAGGGAGGATGTTATGTCAATTAAATATGTGTGTTATGAATGTAATAAAACCTATGCTTCTGAAACTTTAGCCTTTAAGTGTAAGTGTGGTGGATTATTTAATCTTGAAAAACTTGATTTCCAATTTTCAAGGAAAGATATATTAAGCCATGAGTGGAGTTTATTCAGATATTTAAAGGCTCTTCCCTTTAGTAAGGATTCTGTTGTGTGGAAAGACATT
>JAKSBP010000124.1 GCA_022361035.1 Clostridia bacterium | reverse complement strand
GTTATTCTCTTGCTATAATCAAGATATAATCAGTTGTTGGAGGTATAAAATGAATAAATTAAAAGTTTTCACCATCAAGAAAAATATCCATGAAGATAATGCTAAAATTGCTGAAGCTACAAGAGATAAATTAAAAAAACAAGGTACTTATCTCATTAATATTATGTCATCACCGGGCAGTGGAAAGACAATGACACTTGTAAGTACGATTAAAGCTTTAAAGGATGAATTTAAAATTGGTGTTATGGAAGCAGATGTGGACTCTGATGTGGATGCTAAAACTGTTCAAGAAGCAGGGGCAAAAGCTATCCAATTGCACACTGGAGGGATGTGTCATTTAGATGCTACGATGACAAAGCAAGGAATTGATGAATTAGGCGTAGAAGAATTGGATCTGGTTTTTTTAGAAAACATAGGCAATTTAATATGTCCGGCGGGATATGATACAGGAGCAATGAAGAATGTAGCCATATTAAGTGTTCCGGAAGGTGATGATAAACCTTTAAAATATCCTATGATATTTGGAAAAGTAGATGTACTGATAGTTAACAAAATTGATGCTATCGAACATTTTGATTTTAGAATAGATTTACTTGAAGAAAGAGTAAGAAAGCTAAACAAAGATATTATTATCTTTCCTATCTCGGCTAAAACCGGGGAAGGTGTTGAAAAGTGGATAAATTGGATTAGAGAAGAATTAAGAAAAATGGGGTAAAACAATGGCAAAAAAACAAGAGAAAACAAATTTCAACAGGTCAAAGCGATTTAATTTTGCTTTAACTTGGGCGGATGTGGATGGTAGAGAGTATAGGCAAGAAATAGTGGATCTTGCAAATAAAATCGGAAGAACAAAGGCCGGAACAGGCATGGAGGCAATTCCCTTTGGTCCTGAATACTATGCACTTGCTCCAATTCTTGATGAATATCAAGCAAAGATGGCGATGAACTTAGAGTTTCGTAAAAAGCTTAGTGCAGAAGATGTTGCAAAGGCTTCAGGGGAGCCATATGAAAAGGTAAAAGAAGCATTGGACTATATCGCTTGGACCGGAATTGCCTTTGTTAATACAATAGATGGAGTAGATATGTATTGGCAAGATATATTTGTTCCGGGCCACTTAGAAATGATTAATAACAACAAAGAACTGGTTGCTAAGCATCCGGAAGTAGCGGAGGCCTTCTACTATTTCGGAAGTAAAAGAGGACCTGTGGCAGCAGGTATAATGCCTGTTGGTTCAGGACCTATGCGTGTACTGCCTATTGAAAGATCCATTGATGGGAACTCAAGGAAAGCTTCTTACGAAGAATTGTCAAAATATTTAAACGAAGAAGAGGTGTTCTCGGTATCTGATTGTTCTTGTAGAACCTCTCGTGAAGAGATGGAAGAAGGTTGTGGCCACTTAAAAGAAGATATGTGTATTCAATTAGGGCACGCAGCCGAGTATTACATCAAAACAGGACGTGGTCGTGAAATCACCAGAGAAGAGGCTTTTGAAATTATTAAAAGAGCAGAAGATAATGGTTTGATGCATTCGATTCCAAACTTGGATGGTCCGGGACACACCCACGCTATTTGTAACTGCTGTGGATGTGCTTGCTATGCTATGAGACTTGCCAATGAATTTGTAAATAATGACATTGTGAGATCCAATTACAAATCAGTGGTTGATGAATCTAAATGTGTTGCTTGTGGTGAGTGTGTGGATGCTTGTCCCACAAATGCTTTAAGGCTTGGACAAAAACTATGCTCGAAAGAACCAATAGATGAAAAGATGATTAAAGTAACACCAAGAAATACAGAGTGGACAGAGGATAAATGGAACAGCGATTACAGAGTTAACAGAAAGAATACGTTAGACACTGGTACAGCTCCGTGTATTACCAATTGTCCTGCACACATTCCGGTACAGGGTTATGTTAAGCTGGCTTCTCAAGGTAGATATACGGAAGCCTTGGAATTGATTAAAAAGCATAATCCCCTTCCAGCAGTTTGTGGACGTATTTGCCCAAGATTATGTGAGGAAGACTGTACACGTGGTGATATTGATGAAGCTGTAGCCATTGATGATATCAAGAAGTTTATTGCAGAGCAGGATTTAAACAAAGATATTAGGTATATACCGAGAAAGAGGCACGATTATAGTAATAAAAAGATTGCCATTATCGGTGGTGGCCCTTCTGGATTAACATGTGCCTATGATCTGTCCATTGACGGGTATGATGTAACCGTATTTGAAAAAGAAAATAAGCCAGGCGGCATGCTGGCATTTGGAATACCATCCTACAGACTGGAAAAAGATGTTATAGAAGCAGAAATCGATGTACTAAAGGAGATGGGCGTTAAGCTTAAAACCGGCGTTGAAGTTGGAAAAGATGTATCAATTCAAGAGCTTAGAGATAAAGGTTTTAACGCATTCTATGTGGCTATTGGTGCACAAGCAGGCAGAAAACTAGGGTTAGAAGGGGAAGATGCTAGTGAAGTATTAAGTGGATTAGATTTCCTTCGAGCAATTAACTTATCTGAACCAACCAAAGTAGAAGGTAAAGTAGTTGTCATCGGTGGAGGTAACGTTGCCATTGATGTTGCTAGATCTGCTGTAAGACTGAATAGTATTGTGCAAACAGATATTTTCTGCTTGGAATCAAGAGAGAATATGCCTGCACATGCTGAGGAAGTAGAAGAAGCATTAAAAGAAGATGTGAATGTTAACAATTCATGGGGACCAATAAGGATAATAATAGAAGATGATAAAGTCACAGGGGTTGAATTCAAACGTTGTCTTTCAGTATTTGATGCAGATGGCAGATTCAATCCACAGTTTGACGAATCAGATAAAAGGATTGTTGAATGTAACTACATCTTATTATCAGTAGGGCAAACATTCAATTATGGAGATTTGTTAGAGGGTGAAGGTGTAAAGTTAACTGGTAGGAATACGATTGCAGTTGACCATGTGACCCTTCAAAGTTCAAAAGCCGATATTTTTGCGGGTGGAGATGTTGTTAGTGGTCCAAGATTTGCCATTGATGCCATAGCGGCAGGTAAAGAGGCGGCAGTCTCCATTCATAGATTTGTGCAAAGAGGTCAGTCTTTGGTATTTGGTAGAGATACACATTCCTATAAGGCTTTTGATAAAGATAACCTGGCTAAGCCCCAAGGATATGATGGTACTGTAAGACAGAGAACGAATCATGAAAATGGCAAGGCATCAAGAACGACTTTTAAAGACTTAAGAGGAATCTTGACAGAAGAGCAGATTAGTATGGAGACGGCAAGATGTCTAGGCTGTGGTGCAACTAAAGTTGATGAATACTTATGCGTTGGGTGTGGAGCATGTACACTAAAGTGTAAATTTGAAGCTATTGAGCTTGAGAAAGTTTATGATGTAAAAGGTTATGAAATTGCAGACCTGCCAAAGGCTGTCATCAAGAAAGCAATAGTTAGAAAAGTCAAAATAATAGCAAATAAAATCAATCCTTTTACAAAAACAAGATAAATTTAATCCGTAGAAATTGAGGTAAAGTGTCATGCATGAACTAGGTATCGTTTATGAAGTTATTAACATAGTTGAGCGATTTGCAAAAGAAAATCAACTGATAAGAGTCGATAAAATTGTATTGGAGGTTGGACAATTATCTCAGGCAATTCCTAGATTTCTTAAAGAGTGTTACCCGGCAGCAGTTAGTGAAACTGCCTATGAAGACACAAAATTGGAGATCATTGTACTTCCGGCCAATGCAAAATGTAAGACTTGTAGTGAAGTCTATAATATTATAGAGCACAGGAAAATTTGTCCTGAATGTCAGGGGGATAAATACGAGTTAATCTCAGGACAGGAATTTAATATTAAAGAGATTGTAGCATGTTGACAAAGTTACGACGTGCTTAAAAAATTAAGGGGATTATAAAGGGAGGTTTTATGATGGGTTTACTATTTGAAGGGATAACAGTAGGAAGTTTTATTGTATTTATTTTGTTTGTAGCCGTATTGCTGGGAGTGAATGAGGCTACCAGAAGGTCAAAAACATTATGCATAGTGGTGTACTGTGTACTGCCTGTAATATTGGGAGTATTGATATTTTTAGGTGTACTGGGTTCTCCAGCTGGAAATACATGGTTTAGTTGGGTTAAGGTCGTATCAGCATTAGCAGGGGTCTACGGTTTTATGTTGATTAGATTCACCAAACTGGGTGAAAAAAGATTTGCGGCTATATTCCCTGTAGCCATTTTATCATTAAACATTATAGAAGCAGTTTACAGAGAATTTGAAGTATTTGCAAACTATAAAGTATTAGAAGTCGATCCGGGAGGAATCGTTGTTCTTGGTGGAATCTGGAATGTCTTGAATGCCATAGCAGGAATTCTATGTATAGTAACCTTGACAGGATTTGTTGGCATCAAAGTGTCAAAAGATAAATCAAGAGATATGGTTTGGCCGGATATGATTTGGATATACCTCATCGGTTATACATTATGGAACTTTACCTATGTTTACAATTGTGTTTCAACAAGGGCAATGTATGGCGGATTTGGGATCTTGTCAGCTGCACTTATTGCAGAATATGTATTTAAAAGAGGTGTGTGGCTTCAGCACAGAGCTCATATTTTATCCTTTTATGTCATGTTCTCTCTGTCTATCGATTATCAGCAAAGCAAGTATTTCCAGATACTGCCTACATATAACGAAAGTGGGCTGATGACCATCAGTATTATATCACTCATATTTAATGTAGGTGTATTTGCTTATATGATGTACGTAATCGTAAGGGACAGAAAGAACCCACTAAAAGAAGAAATATATTGTCATACAAACTACTATAAGAAAAGTTTGTTGGCCAATAATCTATTAAGTGAGATTCCACACGATTAAATTCTGTAAAAGAGTAAACAATCAAATGTGAATAATTGGAAAACGGTGTCAGAAAACGGTGTCAGGCTAGAACACGTAACTTTAAACAGGTATCTATAACTTATGTTTTATGTGATTTAGTCTGACTCCATTTGTTTTTTATAATTCTTAAAATAAATAATGTTTAAAACGCTAAAACAAGGGGACGGGGTTATTGACATCTCGAAATTCAAGTAGACATGTCAACAACCCCGTCCCTGGGACATTTTTCAAGTATAATAAATTTCAAAATATACCAATAGTTTACTATATCTATTGTGTATAGAGGTTATAATGGGGTAACTATTATAAATAGAGGATTTGATAATAAATATTTAGTTAGAATGGTTGATTATAGATAAAGGATAGAGACTAGTTCAAAAAAGTAGAAAGGATATCATTATGAAAAG
>JAKSBP010000355.1 GCA_022361035.1 Clostridia bacterium | reverse complement strand
TTATAGCTTAATCCTATACCAATAGTTCTTAGACTACAAACTAAAAAATTATTTTAAAATCCACTTCAATAGAAATTGTAGTCCTCATCTTCCCTAATTTAAAATAAGCACTATCAATATTTATTGAAATTTAAATATTGATAATGCTTATTTTATTTAAAAACCTTAATCCATCTAAAAATCCTAATGTATAATTTACTAGCACCAGAGGTTAAATTAAATATACTATATTAATTTTCTAACCTCTACTAATGCCTTTTCATAATCAGGCTCGTTACCCACTTCTTCTACATATTCCACATACTTTATTATATTCTCTTTATCCACTACTACCAGTCCCCTAGATAGCAACCTAAACTCATGGATTATAAATCCATACTTCTCTCCAAAATCTAAATCCTTATGGTCTGAAACTACTTGAATATTTTCTATCCCCTCTGCTCCACAAAATCTTTTTTGAGCAAAGGGTAGGTCAACTGTTATAGTAACAATTTCTACATCGTCACTTAGCTTAGTGGCCTCTTCATTAAAATAGGAAGTTTGGATTGAACAAACTCTAGTATCTATAGAAGGTGCTATACTTATTACCTTCACTTTCCCCTCTGTATCCCTATAAAAATCAAACTCTGATAAATCTTGCTTTACGGCCTTAAAGTTTTCAGCTTTAGCTCCAGCCTTTATTTCATTACCCTTTAAAGTTACAGGATTTCCTGCAAACTTTACTACACCTTTTCCCATATTAAATCCTCCTTAATTTCTACAGCTAGGTTTACAATCTTTATTGTGCATTGTTCCTTTGTAGATATATAGTGAAACAACTTTAAAGATTAGTAAATTTGAAAGAAAAAATGTAGAAAAACTCATTGTTTTCTTTCAAATTTATCTTAGATTTTAGTGTTGTTTATCTATATAATACCCAGCAAAAATTTTTTATAACATAAAGGGCCTCTCTATTTTAAAAACTTATAAAAGGCATATTAGGGATTTAAGGATTTTAAAATCTATGTATTATCCATGTCTTTAAAAGTTAGCTGTGGCTTATAAATTTATTACAAACAAGGATATCAAAACTCCCGACTACAGGGGTTAAATTAAATTTATATCTCCATGATTGATTTTCCCTTTTTATCTACTTCTTCTTTATTTTTTCTTCTATCAATAAATGTTTCAATCAAACTATATATAACAGGTATTACTACCATTGTTAAGAAGGTAGAAACAAAAAGTCCTGACATTAGAGATACTGCCATAGGTGAAAATAGACTGCTTCCCGATATGGCTAAGGGGAAAAGCCCCATAATTGTAGTTCCTGCACTAAGGATTATAGCATTGAACCTCTTTCCTACAGCATCAATACAGGATTCATCTATTCCATGGCCTTGTTTTCTCGCCTCATTTATATACTCTATAAGGAGTATGCCATTTTTAACTACCAGTCCTATAAGGGCTATAATTCCCAAAAAGGCTGTGAAAGATAATGGTTGATTAAATAGATACAGTCCTAAAATTGAACCTATCAGAGATAGAGGTATAGTAGTTAAAATGACAATAGGCTGAATAAAGGAGTTAAACTGTACTACTAGAATTACATAAATGATAAATATAGCTAACATAGCCAGTACTCCAACTATACCAAAGTTTTCTACTATCAATTCCCTTTCACCGTCAAACTCAACCTTTACACCATCCGTATCAATGCTTGGTAAAAATTTATCTTCAAGTTGATTTTGAATAAGCACAGGGTCTCCATTTGGAAGGGGGTCAGCCCTCACTGTTATAGTCTGCTTTCTATCGTATCTAGTTATTGTATCAAGCTTTGAACCAAAGCCTATAGAAGCAAATTGTTTAAGGGGTACTTTATTACCTGTTATAGAAGACTTTATTTCAAGGTTTTCAAGCTCTCCTATACTTTTTATATCACTCTTTATCATTATACTGTACTCATTACCATTTCTTCTATATACAGAGGGTTTAGAACCATATAGAGCTATATTAATCTGTCTCTGTATATCATACTTAGTTATACCTAAATTCATTGCCTTATCTTCATCTACATTTACTTCATATTGATAGGTTCTATCCTTCATATTATCCCTTACATTTGTAGTTCCTGAAATTTGGTTTAGGGCATTCTTTATTTCTTCAGCTACCTCTATTAGACGATCTATATTTTTTCCCGATACTCTAAGTACCACCTTGGAATCTGGCTTTGCTAATTTAAGCTGATTCACAGTACATTTTCCTCCAGAGATATTTTCATCTAACAATCTCTGTACATGCTCTGCAAATTCTTCTCTATTTTCAAATCTTCTTTCCTTCTCATGACCTAAATTAAACTTAATTACCATTTGTGCATAATCCTGGGATGGTGTTGATGGAAGCATGGTAACATAAAACTTTGGTATTCCGTCTCCTACGGCAACCGTATAGCTCGTTATTTCAGGTTCCTTGGATAATAACTCCACAATTCCATCGGAAAGCCTTTCTGTAGCCTCCATATCACCGGGAATCTCCGTTTCTATATCTATGTAGAACAAATCCTTGTCGGCAAAGGGAAAGAATTCCGCTGAAAGCTTTGGCATTACTATATTTAAAACTATAACTAAGACTATAAATACAGCCAAGGTAGTTACTACCTTTCTCTTTAGTCCAAACTCCAGCATGTTTTTAAAAAATGTCCTTAGAAGACCTCCCTCTTTCTTCTTTTTATTACTCCTTTTAAAGAATACAACCGACATAGCAGGAGTTATAAACATAGACACTATATATGCTGCAACTATTGATATGATAAGGACCTGGGGTATTGCCTCTAGAAAATCTCCTCCTGCTCCTGGAATTCCTAAAAGGGGTGAAAAGGCTGCAACCGTTGTAAGGGTGGCTGTAAATATAGGAACTGACGACATGCGGGTTCCCCTGAAGGCAGCTTGAATTTTTCCTTCCCCATTATCTATCCTTACCTGGATTGTATCACTTATAACTATGGCATTATCAACTAAAACTCCTAAAGCTACAATTAAGGCAGTTAAAGATATTTGATGGACATATATTCCAATTAAATACATTACACCAAAGGTCATAAGTATAGATAGAGGTATGGCAGTAGAAACTACTATGGCATTTCTAAGCCCCATTCCTAAAAATACTACTATCATTACAAAAATTACACCTTTAATGAGGTTGCTCATAAAATCATCTACAGATTTACTCACATCATCGGGTTGATAGACAACCTCCTCTACTATCAAGTCACTTGGTAAAGTTGCTTTTACTTCATCCAAAGCTTTTCTAACATCTTTACCTACTATGACTACATTCTTACTTTTTTGAAAGTATCCAGTTAGAAGAACAGCATTCTTACCATCTTGCTTATATTTTTCTACACCTTCTTCCAATCCCATATAGACATCGGCAACATCGGAAAGCCTTGTAACAACTCCAGTTGTAGGGGAAACTCCTATTATAGTATTTCTTATATCCTGGAGGGATGTGTATATCCCTGGAGTCTTAACCTTTATTTTTCCATTTTGAGTTTCTATATCTCCAGAAGGAATTTCAATGTTTTGAGCCCTAAGTATGTCATACAAATCATGTAGGGAGACTTCTAATTGATTGAGCCTTGGTATATCAACATCCACCTTTACCTCTTTATCCAGCTCTCCTTCTATGTCAAACTTGGATATTCCACGGATATCAGAGAGTTTATCCTTAAATTGTTCTCCAAAGGAAGCCAATTGCTCATAGCTGTAGTTATCTCCCGATAAACTAATTATAATACCTGCTGTTTCTATTAAATCCGTATCTATTTCACTATCCATCGCACCACTTGGAAGCTCACGATCTGCATCGGCAACTGCATTTCTTACATCCTGCATGGCCTTATCTGCATCAGTTCCATTTTCAAATATGATAAATACAATAGATAAACCTTCCTTAGAGATTGCAAGGGAATAATTATATCCATCTAATTCGTAGAGTTCATCCTCAATTTTCTTAGAGACCAAATCATTTGTATCCTTTGCAGAAGCCCCAGGATAGGGAGTCACAATCATGGCTAAGGGAGCTGCCACATCGGGATTTTCCTGTCTCGGTAATATATAGTAGGCATAGGCTCCTAAAAAAGCAATTATTACTGCTAGAAATATTGTAACCTTTCTTTTTTTAATTAATATTTTAATCAAGCTACTCATTCAAGGTCACCCCTTACTTTTCTATATTTATTTTAGAACCATCATTTAGATTCTTCATCCCACTGACAACAAGTAATTCTCCTGGACTTAATCCCTTTACTATTACAGTGTCCTCATAGTTTTTTCCAAGTTCAACTATTCTTTTAAAGACCCTATCCTCTTTAGCAATATATACATAATCTTCTCCATTAGCCATTATAGCTGATATAGGAACCCAAATTCCTCTTTCTTTCCCTATGTCGAGCCCAATCTTAGCAATTGACCCCAGTCTAAAGCTTTTCTCCTCAACAGTTATCTCTGCATTATAGGTTCTTGTAGTTTCATCGGGGGCTTCGGCTATATTAGTTATCTTACCAAGGACCCTTTCTCCTTCAATATCCACAATAGCCTCAGTTCCAATCCCTATTTTCTTAAGGTCTTTTTGG
The DNA here is from genome assembly GCA_022361035.1 of Clostridia bacterium. Lineage (GTDB taxonomy): Bacteria > Bacillota > Clostridia > Peptostreptococcales > Caminicellaceae > JAKSBP01. Next base: position 1,326 of record JAKSBP010000355.1, on the reverse strand, counting down.
GCTATTCCCACATTTACTATTTGAGTCCTACTTCTCACAATGACAACAGGATAACCCTGGGGAATCAGTTCTTCCTCTTTATAGAGTGTATCTACTATGCTTCCATCCTGGGTTGCATAGATAGTAGCATCTTCAATAAGGCTCAACTTATATTCATAGTCAGTCTTTGCTGCCTCGTATTGAGCTTTAGCCTGATTGTAGATTGTTATTCCAGTATCCATTTTTAACTTTACTTGGTCATATTGATCCTTTGAAATACTTCCCTCAGCATAGAGGTTATCCATTTTATTAAATAAGTCCCTATCGTAACTGAGAACATCCTCAGCTTTTTTGATATTCAGTTTGGCAGTATCTAGTTTTGACTTAGAGGCAGATAACTGAAATCTTAAGTCCTGCATATCTAACTCTGCTAATTTATCTCCTTTCTTAACCCTATCTCCCTTTTCTACCAGTAATCTTCCTAATTTCCCTCCAGACTTAAAACCGTACTTAACCATATCCTTTGAATCAACTGTACCAATGTATCTTAGAAGGACAGGATTTTCACTTTCACTTATTTCTTTTACTTTAACCGCCCTTACTCTTTCTTCCACCAAAACTTCCTCAGCCCTTGAACACCCTGCTAAGGTAAATACCATACTCAATATTAATAATCCTGTTAAAAACCTTTTCATAAAAATTTCCCCCTTTAAACCCAATTAATAATTTTAAAAATCTGTGAATACAATGAATGAATTTTCATTCAGTTATTTTACTTTCATAAATGAATTATTGTTCATTTATATTCAAAAAAATTATTATAGGCCCCTCTTTCCTACTAAAAACAAAAGTCTCTTGGCCTAGCTCTTTATCTAAAAATCTTTAAATAAAACTTCCCTAATCCTATACCCTGCTTTTTCTAAACTTCTCTCCATTATAAACTTTATTTTAATACAAAAATATATATTTAAATCTTGTAGTAAATAAGATATGAACCATTTCTTATGGTATTACTCTCGCCATCTACAGCATATTTCTTCTTATCCATTAGACCTTATATCACTACCCCAATTTTACCATTACTTCATTAGATATTAGTGTCAATTTTAGGATATCTCAATTACCACATTTTGTCAACATACGTTGTCAGTTAACACCTCTTTAAAACTCTGCTATGCAATATAGATATATTTATAATTTCCGTATATAGATGTGTGACTTACAAACTTAATAAACGAAAGCAGACTCTGAGATTTCCTTTTGAGCGATTTTTATAAATCTGTTTTACCTTTAAAAATAAATATGTGTTAAACTCTTAAGCCACATATTTATATATATGTTTTTTTG
>JAKSBP010000435.1 GCA_022361035.1 Clostridia bacterium | reverse complement strand
TCCTATGGAAGGAGTCTTATAGGTAAGAGAAGTTTTTTAATACTTTATAGATGCGTGATTGAGAATGTTAAATTACTACAGCAGCCACAGAGAATCCTTTAGGCTCATGCTATAAATCTGTTTATAGATAAGTAATAGAAGGTAAAACAGATTTATAAAAATCGCTCTAAAGGAAACCTCAGTGCCTGCTTTCGTTTATTAAGTTTGTTAGTCACACATCTATAATACTAACTTAACTTTCCACCTTCAATGAAATGCAGTCATCTTGAAAAATAGATGTATGATTAAATTTATCCATATTTTTTATATGTATTTCTCCATTAAATAGATTTCATTAGAATACTTGTATTAATCCCACCAAAACCAAAGGAATTACTCATAGCAATCTTGATTTGAGATGGTATTGCTTTCTCACCTGCTAATAGAAATTCCTTATCAATTGGATTGTCTAAATTCTTATTAGGATGAATAAATCCCGACCTCATTTGAATAATTGTAGCAATAGCTTCTACAACACCTGCTGCATACAAACCATGTCCTGTCAATCCTTTGGTAGAGTTGATAGGTATCCTACTGATTTCTTTACCATACACTTCTTTAATAGCCTTAAGCTCTGTTGTATCTCCAAGAGGCGAAGAAGTTCCATGGGCATTTATATAGTCCACTTCTGTAACGTCTATATTGCATTCTGTAATAACCGATTGCATAGCTTTGATTTCACCAGCTTCACTTGGATTGCTCAGCCGATTCCCATCGAGTACTATTTTTCCACCTAACACCTCAGCTAATGGATTTATCTGACGTACATTAACGGAGTTCATGGACTCTAATATTAAGCAGCCACTAGCTTGTCCATATATAAACCCTTCATGTTCTTTATCAAATGGCCGGCAGGCTTTTTCTGGTTCCGTTCTGAATTTCTTGCCTCCTAATGCACCAATATTAAAGAAACCTTGAAGTTCCATATCCGTTAAATCAGCTAATGCACCAATGACAATACAAGCATCTACAACGCCCAATTGAAGCATCTGATAAGCTTTGATAATACCCACATTGCCACTAGCTGATGCCCCACCTACTGTACAGCCTTCACCGGCTATACCGAAGATTTCACTCAATACTCCTACATGGTCCGTATCCATATATTGAAGGGCATACATAGGGGATAGATACTCAGGGTCTTTATAAAATTTGTCAGCGTAATGAGTTCGTAAAGAGTAGGTTAAGTTGTTGCCTGCTACAATAATACCCAACCTATCTTCTATTATAGGTTTTTCAAACAGCTGAGCTTGGATATAAGCTTCTAAAAGGACTGATAGAGCAACTTTAATGGGAAAAGGTGATCTCCTAGAAGATTTCTTGACTTTATTAATGAAAGAAGAAGGAATATCCCACAAAGAAGCCATATGATTTATCTTCTCTTCCAGTGAAAAATTATGTATTTCAGCACCTATATGGACAGGTTCACGAGCAGGTCTGTTCTGAAAAAATCCTATACCTTGTTTCCCTTGTCGTAATGCCTTCTCAAAACCATTAAGGGAGTCTGCTATGGAATTCATCACACCCATTCCCGTTACAAATACTCTCTTGTGACCAGTTTGTTTTTCTATTACTTTATTATCTATCATCATGATATGCACTCTCTATGTAATAAATCAACGATACCCTGTATATTATTAACATTACCAAATTGAACTAATGGAATTTTCACTTTAAGGATTTCCATAATACCAATAATAATATCCATTCGATCAACAGAATTGGTTCCAAGGTCCTTTAGACTATCTTCTATTTTAATATGTTCTTCATTAATATCAGGTACGAATTCTACTATCACTTTCTTTAGTTCTGTAAATATCATATCTTTATTCATCACGGTTCTCCCCTTAGCATTTTATATTATTTTATCCAGCAGATAGTGTCGGGTTATTTTTCGTAGTTGGTTCCATAAGTAATCTCATACTATCGTTTAAGTACTTAGCTGTTGCACTTAGAAGTTTCAAGCCTATTTCATCTACATGTCGATTTTTCCATTGTTCAAGTTCTGTTCCTTTTACCCATTGGTTAAATGCACCTAAGGCCGGACCACAATGAACCTGAAAATCTACTTTACGCTCTGTATTTCCCTGTAGTGCCATTATAGAGCTGTAATAAAAATACCATTTAAAGATTAATGCCATTTTGTTCTTGGGATTATCATTGGCCTTTTTTATAACATGGGCAGGGTAAAATCTTTTAAGTTCTTCATAGATGCTATCAAAACTACGTTTGAAATACTTTTCTTGTATCTGGTTTTTCGTTTTGCCATCTATATCCTCCAATGAATTATTCAAACGGTATAGATCATATAATTTATTGGCTCTTGCAGGAAAAAAGGTTCCTTTCTTCATTACCTGAATTTTCGCACCATATTCAAACATGTCACCAGCAGGAGCATATTCTGTATCCTGTACGTTGATATTTTGCAACATATCTTTGACTACATCACTAGTTCCAGCTTCTAAGGTGCATTGGTTAATAGAGCCTGTAACAATAAAGTCAGCACCTAGCAGGAAAGAAGCAGCAGCGGCCTCTGGAGTCCCAATTCCTCCAGCCATTCCTAAATGCACTTTCTTATCATATTCATATTTTTTCATCATGTCATTTCGCAATTTCAAGATAGCTGGAAATAAGGTATAGGCAACACCGCAATCCGTATGTCCACCTGAATCGGCTTCTATACATATGTCGTTAGCAATCGATACCTTTTTTAAAAGCCTTGCTTCTTCTTCCGTTATGAGGCTCTCCTTTAACAACTTATTGACAAGTCTCTCTGGAGCAGGGCTTAGGAAGGCCCCGGCCACCTCTGGCCTAGATATTTTGGCAATAATCCTGTTTTCACTTATGACTTTACCATTTGCATCTTTTTTTAAGCCTTTTACTTTGTACCGAATTAAAGAAGGGGTGATGCCTAAGAAAGCAGAAGCTTCAATGGTCTTCACATTGTGCTTCAATAATAAATCCACCAGTTGTTCTTCGTATTCTGGATTGTTAGGGTGATGCAGAAAGTTGAGACCATAGGCTTGCCCCTCTACCAATTCTTTCTGGATATACATAATGGCTGTTTCTACCTCCGATAAATCCATACCACCTGTCCCTAAAAAACCCATCATACCAGATTGACCCATTTTTACTACTAATTCTTTGGAGGATACGCCTCTATACATAGCACCAGCTATATAAGCATATTTCAATTTATAGTCTTCTTTGAAGGTCTGACTTCCCAAGGAGGATGGATCAGTATTCATATCTTCTAATTGTAGTATTTTTATATCTTGTGAAGAGGCTTCATCTTGAATAGATATTTCTCTTACTTCTTCCTCATGAACATATAGGGGTTCAGCTTCCTTTAATATACGATTGACTAAGCCTGTCAGAACTCGACCTGAACCTATCTCTTCAAAAGTCATCTCTCCTCGCCCCATTAAATAGCGAATACTATCTGTCCATTTTACGGAGTGGGTCATCTGTTCTGTTAGGCAATGTTTAATATTCTCCTGTTTGTACTCTCTCCCATATACATTAGAGATAACAGGTATCTTCATCTCTGTAAAAGTCTGTTGATCTATGTATCTCTCAAACTCTCTAGCCGCTTCTTCCATATAGCGTGAATGAAATGCACCACTCACATTAAGCATGACGCATAATTTGACTTTTTCTTTAGACTCAAAGATGTCTTTGGCCCTGGCAACTTCATCTCTTAGGCCTGCTATTACAGTTTGAGTAGGGGTATTATAATTGGCAATATCTATTTGGTTTAGATTTTCTTCTTCTAATATGTCTTTTACTTCTTCTCCACTTAAGCCAATAATTGCCGCCATACCTCCTCCATGAGCTTGTGCCATAAGCTGTCCTCTTTTTTGAACTAATCGTAATCCTGTTTCTAAGTCAAATGCATTGGCTGCAAAGAGAGCGTTGTATTCTCCTAGGCTATGGCCTGCTACGTAATCCGGTGTGATACCTGTATCTTGAAATTTTTTTAAATAGGTCAAAGCATTGACTATAAATAAAGCTGGTTGCGTAAACTGAGTTAATCCTAATTGATTCTTCGGATCTTCTAGACAGAGTTCTTCAATGGAATAACCAAGTATACTATCTGCCATAGAAACAATATCTGGAAATTCTTGAAATAATCCTTTACCCATTCCTTTTTGTTGGGACCCTTGTCCCGGAAAAATATATGTAATCATATGTTCCTCCCTTATTTTAGTATTCTCTGAAAATTATGGTCTTCAGGGATACTTATTTATCTGTTTATTTTCTAGTAAAACAATCTACCTCATATAATAGCCGCCTATGATTTTAGATGTATTATTAATTCTTCAATAGATGCTATACTGGCAACTATGCATATGCAGTATCCCAAGATTCTCATATTTATAAATAAATATAATAATGGAACACAGAATAAAAGAAATCCTGTTATTTTATTGAAAAACGTATGTAGAACAATGAGCCTATGATATTTATATTTCACTATCCCCAAAGAGACCATCCGTATGGCAGCAATTACTGATGCCCATACTAATACTTCAAATGGAATCCATATCTTAGGTAATAAAACAACAAACATCACAGTAAACAAAACAAAATCGGCAAAACTATCAAGTGCTGTTCCTATCTTACT
>JAKSBP010000158.1 GCA_022361035.1 Clostridia bacterium | reverse complement strand
TTTTGCAAAGATTTTTTAAAAATGCCATTTCAGCATCTATTGAAATGTAGTCAGATTATTAATTGTTAAATATTTGCTTCATGATTTTGCCCTGCAATAATCGTGTCAAAAGCTTAATATGGTTGTCAAAAAGACGTCACTTTACCTGACTGCACTTTTATAAAAATGCCATTACCTGCATATTAAAGTCCTTGGTTTCCTCATATGCACCGTGACCAAGACCTTTATACACAACAAGCTTGCTTCCTTTGATTTTTCGCCCCATCTCTTCCGATGTTCCTTTTCCTACAACTTGATCATGGTCTCCGCCAATTACAAGTGTCGGACATTTTATCCTATCAAGTTCATCATAAGCGTGATGCCCTAAACAAGCATATGCTTGATTAATAAACCTATCAAAAGATTTTGGTTTGCCTATCCTGCTAATAATGGGGAAAAAAAGTCTAAACTTTTTTAGGTGCTTTTCAGTAAAGGTTTTTTCCATTGTATCTGTGATTAATGATCTGTAATCATTATACCTGGCCATGAGTATCCATCTGTTTATACAATTCTGGACTGTTTCATTCTTCCTTGAAGCAGATACACCAATAATGAGTTTTTTAACCATATGCGGATAGTCAATAGCAAGATATTGTGAAATCATTCCCCCTTGCGAAATACCCATCACAAACACATCCTGAAGATTTAACTTTTCCATTGCTATTTTTTGGTCCCTTGCCATTTCCCTTGTGGTATAGCCTTCGTTTAAATGATTTTTCCTGCTAAAAATATAAACTTTAAACTCTTTTTCAAACATTTTATAATACCTTGCAAGGGTAAATGCCTGACCTTTTACAGTTTTAAGACCATCGCTCAAACCGGGTAAAATAACAAATTTCTTCTCTCCCCTTCCAAAAGTAACATAATCCATATCGGTATCACCAATTTTTATTTTATTTCCCTTTGCACCATAAAACATGAAAGTTCCCCCTTATTCTTTATCTAAACCTTCTTTTATCATATTTATGTATTTTTTAAGGCATTTTAAATAGCGGCTTTTAACTTGATTTAAATTTTCATCCGATGTTATTTCTTTTATAAATTCTTCATTAAATCCTATAAGAAACCATTTTAATATATTGAGAATCTTCTCTTTATCCCATTGGTACTTTTTAAAATTTACATCT
>JAKSBP010000057.1 GCA_022361035.1 Clostridia bacterium | reverse complement strand
GAGAAGCACCAGATAAGTCATCAGTTTGGGAAAAGATTAGTGAGCCAAATGAAGATGGAAGTGTAAACTGGTATGAAGGAATGGTTTGTGTTCAAGGAGATCGTGTGGTATATAATGGAAAAGTATATGAAGCCAAATGGTGGACAAATTCAGTTCCAGGAAGCGATGATTCTTGGAAATTAATAAATAATTAATAAAAAAGCATAATCATCATTAGTAAGCTTACTATAGAATATACTTATTTTAGTTATTCTATAGTAAGCTTTTAGCTAATTGTTATTAAGAAGATGCAATAGAATATTACGGTATTGACTTGAGTATATTTTAGGAAGTCTGTTTACCATACTAAAGATTTCTAAATTCTTCGTAGGTTAACTGCAATGAAAGGGATTTTAATACAATTTAGAATTTAGGTATGATGCACATACGAATAAGACTAAAAGGTACATTAGAAAATATTTGGAGGTAAAAATATGCTAAAGAGAATGTTAACAATAACAATGATTGTATGCATGTTAGTTTCATCATTGTTCAGTACTGGTGTACTTGCTGCTGATAATTCATCTGATTATTTACATACTGTAAATAAATTAACTGCAAGTTCATCACAAATTTCATTTACTTCAAAGGTGAATACTCAATGGGTTGATGTTCATTATAAAATCAATTCAGGAAATCAGTTAAACTATAGAATGACCAGAAATGGTTCTACTTTTACACAGGATATAGAGAATCTTAACCACGGAGATGTTATAAGCTACTCCTTCACATATAACAATGGGACTCCAGCATATAATACCCCATGGTTTGAAAGCACTCACGGAGCACCATCAGAACCAACACCGAACCCAGTAGATCCAGGAGAAATACCGATTGGAAATGGAGTTATGACTTTTCAATTGCAAAATGGAACGGGACAATACTCCGATGATGAAATCTATTGGGCTATTCTTGGATATGACCCTAGAACTGGAAATCTTTGTTATGCAGATAAAAAGGGTAACTTAATACCTAGTTCAGTTAGTGATAATGATGCCCCTGGTCATTTAACTAAAAATGGAGAAAATTATCCAAATTATTTTTATAAGATGAGCGAAACGGATTGGGTATCTTTACCAGAAATAACATCGGGAAGAATGTTTATAAGTATAGGTAGTCCAATGTATATAAAAGTTAATATGGCAGCTGATGGCAGAACAGGGTTTGCAGGACCAGATTTAAATAACCCTACGGACCCTAATCAAAATCTTTATTTTGATTGGATTGAATTTACAATTGACCAGTATGGATATCATGGAAATACAACAAGAGTAGATCAATTTTCATTCCCCCTAACTACTAGATTATTAGCTGCAAATGGGTATGACAGAATAGTTGGTGAAAATAAGTCACGTGAAAGTATATTCAAAGCATTTGAGGCTGAGGTGCCAGATAAATTCAAAACATTAATTCAGGCACCATATAGAATTGTTGCACCGGGTAAAGGTGAATTTGGACCCGGTGGTATGTACTCAAATTATTTTGATAGTTATGTTGATGAGGTTTGGAACTATTATAGAACTAACGAATTAATATTTACATGTGAAGCTGGAACCTTTAGAGGGCGTGTACAAGGAGACGATTTTGTCTTTTCAAAAAATGGTGGACCATACAATCTTTATATCCATGGAAAACCTAGTACAATTAATGTTTTAGAGGGTTCAGGTAATCTTGCAGCTGGAAGTTCTGACGAAAAGGTTGTTCAAGCACAGATTTGTGCAGCTCTAAATAGACATATGATGTATGACCCTGCTAACTGGGGTAACTCTGATTACTTCTACAGAGGAGAACCTGCAAACCTTTATGCTAAATTCTGGCATGATCATAGTATTGATGGATTGGCATACGGATTCTGCTATGATGACGTTAGAAACTATAGTACACTATTAGAACATCCTGATCCAGAGGCTTTAGTAATTACTATAGGAAGTTTTGGCAGCAATGTGGGAATCCCAGACCAAAGTACTGCGCCAACCTTAATGGGTGTAGAGGATAAGACAATAAATCTTAATGAAGGCTTTGAAGCTCTAGATGGTGTAGAAGCCCATGATAGAGAAGATGGGAATTTAACTTCAGAGATTAAAGTAACAGGAACAGTAGATAATTCTAAAGTTGGAACGTATACCTTAACTTATAGGGTTACAGATAGCAAAGGATTAACTACAACTAGAATTAGGACCATAACAGTTAAGGACTCTTCTAATGTAGAGGATACTTACGACCCAAATAAAGCTTACGTAGGTGGAGATGTAGTAATCTACAAAGGTGAAAAGTATAGGGCTAGATGGTGGACTCAAGGAGAAGCACCAGATAAGTCATCAGTTTGGGAAAAGATTAGTGAGCCAAATGAAGATGGAAGTGTAAACTGGTATGAAGGAATGGTTTGTGTTCAAGGAGATCGTGTGGTATATAATGGAAAAGTATATGAAGCTAAATGGTGGACAAATTCAGTTCCAGGAAGTGATGATTCTTGGAAATTAATAAATAATTAATAAAAAAGCATAATCATTATTAATAAGCTTACTATAGAATATACTTATTTTAGTTATTCTATAGTAAGCTTTTAACTAATTATTATGGGGACGGGGTTATTGACAACATATAGAATTACAAATAACAGTTTGATATAAAAGTGTTAATAACTCTGCTTTCTTAATAGGAGATTTAGAAAACACTATAGACTTTGTTCTAGAATATTTTTAAATATATTTAAATCAAAGGAAGCATGATTGCCTCATAAAGAAATTTTGTAAGTCAGATAAATGTAAAAGAGCAATAGTAATAACTTAAAATCTTATGAATATATTAAAGTATAGAAATCATACAAAGATGTCAAACTATTTAAAAATTGATAACTTCAAGACAAGAAAAACGCAGGAAGTTATTTAAGTGATAAAGGGACAAAAAAACTAGGTTCCTAGAACCTAGTATTTCCAAGTGGTGCCGAAGGGGGGACTCGAACCCCCACGATGTTGCCATCAACGGATTTTGAGTCCGTCGCGTCTGCCAGTTCCACCACTTCGGCTAGTGACAAATAATATCTTAACATAGTTTTTCAGGTTGTGCAAGGATTTTTTAATATGTAAGCAGGAAGTCATGGAATTCATTTAAAAGGTGTCGTTACAAATCTTTCATTGAAAAATTGACATAGCATGTCGAACTATGTTGAAGGTCTATATTAATGTATGTTATACTTAGAGAAATGAATATTATATAGGGTGGTGACAAAATGGATCCAGTCACGCATGGGGTGATTGGTCTGGCGATTTCTGCCTTTAGTGGAGATCCGGTTAGTTTGAGTAACCCCATTAGTCTAGGATGTGCTATAGGTGCCATGGCACCGGATGTAGATGTAGTAGTTAGGTTATTTAAAGATGATTTTCATTATTTAAAACACCATAGGGGACTTTCCCATTCTATACCATCTCTATTAGCTTTAGCAGGTGTGATTACATTTGGTTTAGGAAGAATATATGGAGATGTAAATTATCTTAGTCTTTTCATTTGGACCTTTATAGGAACATTTTCCCATACTTTTTTTGATATACTCAATTCCTATGGGGCAAAGCTATTAGCACCCTTTACACAGAAGAAGTTTAAAGCTAGCATATTAATGCTATATGATCCTATTATATCTATACTTTGCTTATTACTTATATTTAAAAGAAATAATAGTAATCTTTTTCTATCATCCACTGCTTTAATCTTTATTATGTATCTTATTGCTAGATATATGATGAGAAAGAGGGCCGAAAGGATTGTAGAAAAAAATTATATAAGTGGATATAAGTTTAAAAAGGTAGATGTTTTACCTGCTTTGATGGCTTTTCATAAATGGGATTTTGTAGTTGATACTAACAGCCATAGTATAGTAGGGCAAGTAAATTTGATTAATAAAAAAATTACGGTAAGAAAGAAATTTAAGAAGCCAAAGGATGAGATATTAGAGCTCTTTAACAGTACTAACGTAGGGAAATATTTTAATGAATTTTCTCCTACATTGCATATTGATTACTTTGAAGAAATGGATAATTTAGTATTAAAATGTATAGATTTGAGATATTATCTTAAGGATAATTTTATGCATCATGCTACCATTGTCTACGATGAACAAAGGAATATTATTGAGTCCTTTTTCCATCCCTACAGTATAAATAAGTATATTCCTGTTACTGAGAATATTTAAGTTATAAATACCTATCGTGATATAGGTTCTAGGCTGTTGGCAAATCTGAATTTCTTTGTTGATGATTTTCTTAATAATTTAACACCTACAATTATGTGGGTGTTTTTAATATATTTAATAAAAATTATTTAAAAAATACGGATTGTTTTCTAAAATCAAAAAAATAATAAATATATAGAGGATTTATTTATAAATCTGGGAACTAATTTAGATATACTTACGTCTAATGTATGTTAATGATAAATTTTTACTCAAATAAATATATTAAGATTCTTAAAAGAGTGTTTTTTCTGCAGGGAAAGGAGTGAGTAAATTGTCTGATATAGAAAAAATATTAATTGAAAAGAGCAAAAATGGGGATATAGAAAGCTTTGAAAGGCTTATAGAAAAGTATCAAATAGTAGCCTTTAACATTGCATATAGGATGATAGGAAACAAAGAAGATGCCAGTGATATAGCTCAAGAAGCACTAATAAAAGTTTTTAAGTCCCTTAAAAGCTTTAGGGGAGATTCCAGTTTTTCTACATGGTTTTATAAAATTGTGACTAATAAATGTATTGATGCAATAAGGAAAATGAAAAAAGTTAAAACTTATTCTTTGGATAAGGAGTTTGAAACCGATAATGGAAACTATAGTATAGAGGTGGGTGATAATAGATATTTACCAGATAAATTATATGAGATTAAAGAAAAAAGGGAATTAGTACATTCTGCTCTAAAGAGAATACCTGAAAAATATAGAACAGTTTTGATTCTTAGGGATATACAAGGCTTTACATATGAAGAAATAAGTCGAATTATTGATAATCCCTTAGGTACTGTTAAATCGAGGATTAATAGAGGCAGATTATTACTCAAAGAAATCTTAATAGAAGAATCGGAACTTTTTTTGGAAAATTAAGTCTAATAAAATGAGAGGAGGGATAATATGAGATGTGAAAATTTTAGAGAAATTATATCACTTTATATAGATAATGAATTGAATCAAGAAGAGACCATTGAAATAGAAAAGCATTTACAAGTATGTGAAAAGTGCAGCAGGGAATATGAAGACCTATTAACTGTAAAAAAGCTATTATCGGAAACACCTCAGGTTGAACTACCTGAAAATTTCAAAATAGAGCTGCATAAAAAATTGGTTGAAACTGCTCCTCAAATAGATAATAATATTAAAATTATAGATTTTTATAAAAAGCCTAAAAAGAAATTTAATTGGAAAATGTATTCTAGTATAGCTGCTGTATTTTTATTGATGATTGTCTCAGTAGCAGTTTTAAAGAATAATGATATGGGAATTAATAAGTTTACTAGGGTTGAAGACAGTGTTCCGGAATCTCAAGAGAATATGCCGATGGAAATAAAAGAAAATGGAATGATGTACTCCAGTGACTTTAAAAGGAGAGCAGCTGGTAAACCCGGTGAATTTACAATGGATGGCTCGGACTTAGATATATTTACTAAGGAAGTACCTAAAATAACTCGAGATGAAAGTATTGTAAAGGAATTTACAAATTCAGATAGCAAGATAATATTAAAGGCACATTTGCATCTTGGAGTCAAAGATCACGATTCAGCATATAAAGAGGTTAAAGGTTTAGTAGATGAAAGCGGAGGATATATACAAAGCCACGATATTTCAAATAAAAGTTTTGCTGAAAATAATACTAAAAAATTATTAAAAATCAGTGATATGATACTTAGAATTCCAAGGAATAAGTTTGATAATACCTTTAAGGAGCTTGTTAAGCTAGGCACCCCTGTTAGTCAAAATACAAGTTCCCATGATATTACTAGGGAATATAGATATACTCTTGAAAAAGTGTTAAGTTTACAGAGGGACGAAAAAGAACTTAGAGAAGCTCTAAACAAGGAAAAAGATATCTCAGAGGTTAACGATGAATTGAAAAGAGTTAGAAAAGAAATGAGCAAATTAAAGGATAGTATTGAAAATTGGGATGATTTAGTAGAATTATCTACTATTGATATTAAATTAGAGGAGGTGGTTTTAAAGGATAAAGGTATAGAAAATTAACACCCTTAAGGACTTTTGCATTTTCGGTTTACTAGTATATTAAAAATGAAATGGGAGGTCAAGAGTTATGAAGAGATTATATTTTATCCTATTAATTCCAATTTTAATTGCTGGCCTATTTTTTGTAGACAGCATGGATATTTTTAGTGGAAAGGCTACAGCAGATGCTGTTGCTGTTAGAGAAGGTAACATTGTAACGGTTAATGGTTTAGGAACAGTGAAAATGAAACCAGATATTGCCTATATAAACATAGGTGTGCAAATTTTCAATGCTGATGCTAAGAAAGCACAGGATGAGAATGGTAAGATTATGGATAAGGTCATTAGTGATATAAAAAACAATGGTATTAAAGACGAAGATATTAAAACTATTCAATATAGTATCCATAAATCTTTTAGGGCTGAACCAAAACCCTTTGGTGGAAATGAAGATAGAGTAGAAGGTTATTATTCTAGGAATGTTGTACAGATAACTATAAGAGATATTGATAATGTTGGAAAAATTATTGATGTGGCTGGAGATGCAGGTGCAAATACAATAAACAACATAAGGTTTGGTATAGATGATGAAGACAAATATTATGGTCAGGCTTTAAAGCTTGCTATGGAAAATGCCTCAGTTAAAGCTGATGCTATATTAAGTACCTTTGGAGCAAAGGCTAATAAGCCGTATAGGGTTGAAGAAAGAAGTTATGGGGCTCCTCCAATATTATATAGAGACAATGCTAGGTATAAGGCTGAAATGACTGAATCATCCTATGGCACATCTGTAGAAGCTGGAGAACTAGAAATAACTGCTAACGTATTCGTTGAATATAAATATTAGTTTTAACAATCTGAGCCTCCCAATAAATAGGGAGGCTGAGGCTGTTAACAAACTCCCAATTTCTGCGTTACTGCTAAAATTTCCGGTGCTCCCTTGCAGTAGAGCAAGCTCCGCTCCTCGATTTCAGCGTGCCTTGAACTTGAAAGTTTGTTAAAGCCTATCATCTTGTTAACTTTGTTAACAATCTGAGCCTCCCAATAGATAGGGAGGCTTTATCAATTTCTGAGAATCAGGACTTAACAAAGGGTAAAAGATTCTATATATTATATCAACCATTACCTCCATATAAATTAAATGATAGGTAAAGTCCTCCAATAACCTAAGTAAAATCTCATAGATTGGAGGTTTTATTTATATTAAAGAAGGATTTCATAATAAAATTAAGAATATATACAAGGGACTTATAATAAAATATGAATTTATAAATCTATTATTACAGAGAATCTACTTCATATTTTTTATTTTTATTGATAAAATATTAATATTGAACTCTTAAGGGGATGATATTTTGAAGAAAAGGTTAGTAATTATTGATGGAAATAGTCTTATAAATAGAGCTTTTTATGCTTTGCCAGATTTAGTAACTAGGGAAGGTATACATACTAATGGAGTATTTGGCTTTGTAAAAATGATTAATAAGGTACAGGAGGATTATAGGCCAGATTATTTAAGCGTTGCCTTTGATCTTAAAGCTCCAACTTTTAGACATATTCAGTACAAGGAGTATAAGGCACAAAGAAAGAAGATGCCTAATGAGTTAGCTCAGCAAATGCCTATTCTAAAGGATATACTGGATGCATATAAAATACATAGAACTGAGCTAGAGGGCTTTGAGGCCGATGATTTAATAGGGACAATTGCCAAGCTTTGTGCTGAAAAAGGTCTTGAGGTAATAATAGTTACGGGAGACAGGGATGCCCTTCAGTTGGTGTCGGAAAATATTAAAGTTATGATAACTAAAAAGGGTATTTCTAACCTAGAGGTCTATGATAGAGATATGGTTAAGGAAAAGTATGGAGTGACTCCTGAGCGAATCATTGACTTTAAAGGGCTAGTGGGTGATAAATCCGATAATATCCCTGGAGTACCTGGAATTGGTGAAAAAACTGCTAGTAAGCTATTAAATGAATTTAGTACAGTAGAAGAATTGATAATGAATGTGGATAATATTTCTAGTAAAAGTCATAGAGAAAAGATTAGAGATAATGCAGAGATTGCACTCCTTAGTAAAAGACTTGCCACTATAAAAATTGATATTCCCCTTGATATTGATATTGAAGAGCTAAGATTAGTTGAGCCCGATAATGAAAAATTAATTGAGTTGTTTAAAAAATATGAATTTAATAGTTTAATAAAAACCTTGATTCGGGAAGGGGAAAATGGGGAAGAAATAAGTGGAGGAACAAATATTAAGGAAGTAAATATTGAGGTTGTAGAAAATGTTGATAGACTTAATGAAATTATCAATAGGATACAAACAGTAAAAAGTTTTGCCATGAAAATTTTTAAAGAAGATAACAATTTAAAAGCCGATAAAATACTTGGCATATCTTTGTGTTTGGATTCAGATAATAATTACTATATAGATGTTAAGGAAAATGAGGAATTGTTATTTTCTTTAAAGGAAGTATTTGAAAACGAAGAAATTAAAAAATCAGGCCATGGACTTAAAAAAGAAGTAATATCTTTACTAAGATATGATATTACTTTAATGGGTATAGAATTCGATACCTTTATTGCATCCTACTTACTAGAGCCATCAAGAAGCGACTATGATGTTTCTGACTTAGCTGGACAGTATTTAGGTATCAAAATAAGTAGTCAAGAAGAGCTTTTAGGAAAGGGTAAGCATGCTAAGAAATTTAGTGATTTATCTGATAGTGAGTTATCTAAATACGGAGGAGATTGCTGCGCTGTTGTAGTAAATGTTAAAAAGCTGCTTTCTGAAGAGCTAGATAAGTTGGAGCTATCTAATTTGTTTAAAGAAGTAGAAATGCCCCTTATTGAGGTTTTGGCAAACCTTGAATATGAAGGTTTTAAAGTAGACACCGATGTACTTAAGAGATTAGATGATGAGTTTACAGCTAAAATTGAAGAAATAACAAATCAAATTTATGGTCTGGCAGGTGAAGAGTTCAATATAAATTCACCAAAGCAGCTGGGAGTCATATTATTTGAAAAACTAGGACTTCCAGTGATTAAGAAGACAAAAACTGGTTATTCAACCAGCCATGACGTTCTAGAAAAACTGTTAAAAAGACATCCTATAGTACCTCTTTTGATAGATTATAGACAGATTGTAAAGCTAAAGTCTACATATGTTGATGGGTTGTTTAACCTGATAAATCCTATCACTGCAAAAATACATTCTAGCTTTAATCAGACAGTTACTGTTACAGGGAGGATTAGCAGTACAGAACCAAACCTACAAAACATACCGATAAAATTGGAGATGGGTAGAAGAATACGAAAGGTTTTTGTAGCATCCGACAAAAATCATAGTTTGATAGATGCTGATTATTCACAAATTGAACTAAGGGTTTTGGCCCATATGTCTGGAGATAAAAACTTGATAGGGGCCTTTGGAGAGGATGAAGATATACATACCCTTACTGCATCTCAAGTATTTAATATCCCTATAGATAAGGTCACTTCTCTAGAGAGGAGCAGGGCAAAGGCTGTAAACTTTGGGATTGTATATGGAATAAGTGACTTTGGTCTTGCAACAAATTTAAATATAATCAGAAAAGAAGCTAAAAAGTATATTGATCAATACTTTAAAAAATATGAGGGTGTAAAGGCCTACATGGATAATGAAGTAAAAAAGGGTAAGGAAATGGGATATGTAACTACTATATTAAATAGGAGAAGATATATACCTGAGCTTAAATCCAATAACTTTAATTTGAGGTCCTTTGGTGAAAGAACGGCAATGAATACACCTATTCAAGGAAGTGCTGCCGATATTATTAAGATAGCTATGATTAAAGTTTTCAATGAATTAAGGAGAAGAAATTTAAAGTCTAAGTTGATTTTACAGGTTCATGACGAACTTATCATTGATGCATATGATGATGAAATAGATGAAGTGAAAGAATTGCTTAGGGAAAACATGGAAAAGGCTGTAGAACTGAGGGTTCCTTTAAAGGTGGATATGAATGTGGGAGATAATTGGTATAGTACTAAGTAATAGGCTGTAAAGGGAGTATAAAATGAAGGTAATAGGTCTAACTGGAGGGATAGCTTCAGGAAAAAGTACAGTATCAAATTATTTACGGGAGCTTGGTGCAACTATTGTTGATGCTGATATTATTGCTAGGAATGTAGTAGAAAAGGGTCAACCAGCTTTAAAAGAAATAGTAGATTTTTTTGGTGAGAAAGTTCTTAAAGAAGATGGAACTTTGGATAGAGAGTATTTGGGCTCTATAGTTTTTGCCGATGCTGAAAAGTTAAGAATTCTAAGCAAAATTACCCATGAAAGAATAATAGGTAAGATCAAAGAGGCAATTAAATACCATAGCTCTTTAAATAATATTAAGGCTATATTTATTGATGCAGCCCTACTAATTGAAACGAAATTATATGTTTTTATGGATGAAGTATGGTTAGTCACAACCAGTAGGGATATACAAGTAGAAAGATTGATGTTGCGAGATGGCATATCCTTTAAAGAAGCCATGAATAGAATAAGTTCACAGATGTGTTTAGAGAAAAAAAAGGAATATGCTGATGTTATTTTAGACAATTCGAAGGATTTGGACTATTTAAAAGTTCAAGTGGAAGATTTATATAAAAGTATTTTCGGAGGTGCTTAGTTGTCTGTTTTTGATCTGAAAAAATATAGAATTCTTATTATACTTATAGGTTTAGCAATATGTTTCCCCATTATTATATTTTCTTGTAATTTTGTACTTAGAATTATTTACCCATTACACTATGAAGCTATTATAGAAAAGTACTCTGAGGAATATGATTTAGATATTCTTTTCGTAGCATCTGTAATTAGAGCTGAAAGTAGTTTTGATGTAGATGCTATTTCACCAAAGGATGCCAGAGGTCTTATGCAAATAGCTAATATTACTGGTAGATGGGCAGCGGAGGAATTAGATATACCAAATTATAATGAGGAAATGCTTTTTAATCCAGATGTAAATATTAGAATAGGCTGTTGGTACTTAGATAAGCTAAGGAAAGAATTTGATAATAATATTTCAAATGTTTTAGCTGCCTATAATGCGGGTAGCGGTAACGTAAATAAGTGGTTAGCCAATGAAAAGTATAGTCCTAATGGAGAAGACCTAATAGAAATCCCCTTCGGTGAAACTCGGGAATATATCAAGAGAGTGAATAGAAATTATAAAATGTATACATATTTATATAGGTAGTTAAATTAATAGAAATATTTGTTATTACTTGTTGAACAAAATCGAAAACTTAGATATAATTGTCTTACATTTTGTTTTATTTAGAACAACTTAAAGGTCTTGGATATTCAATAACTGTCATTAAATAGATAGATAGATTATAATACAGTGCCGAGAAAGGATTGGTTTCATGAAACAAATGAAGGGACTTGACGATGTAAAGAATTTTGAAGTAAGTAAAGATAGAAAAATTTATTCCGCTAGTCATGAGGAGATATTAAATTGTGCAACTACTGATATTTATTTTTTAAGGACCCTTGATATTTTAGAGGAAATGGACTTGGATAATACCGTTGTAACGGCAGAAATTTTTCCAAGAAAGCCTGGTATTTTAGCAGGAATTGAGGAAGTTAAAAATATATTAAAGGGTAAGGATATTGAGATATGGGCCTTGGATGAAGGTGAAGAGTTTGATTTAAAGGAAACAGTGATTAGAATAAAAGGTCCCTATAGGGAGTTTGCAGCCTATGAAACGGCAATTTTGGGGATATTAGCAAGCTCTTCTGGATGGGCTACAGCTGCAAGGGAGGTAAAGGAAGCCTGCGGTGAAAGAGATTTTCTTTGTTTTGGAGCTAGACATGTACATCCATCGGTAGCTCCAGTTATGGAAAGGGCTGCTGTAGTTGGGGGTGCAACTGGTGCCAGTTGTATATTAGCTGCAAAGCTATTAAATATTGATCCCTCTGGTACTCTACCACACGCTGCAATGCTTATAGCCGGTGATACACTAAGGATTGCCGAGGTCTATGATAGAGTAATGCCTAAGTCTCATAAGAGAACTGTTTTAATTGATACTTTTAAGGATGAAGTAGAAGAGTCTTTAAGAATTGCTGAGCTTTTAGGGGAAAATTTATATGCCATAAGAGTTGATACGCCTAGTGAAAGAGGGGGAGTGACACCTGGTCTCATTAGGGAGCTGAGAAGCAAGCTAGATATGGCTGGATACACTCACGTGAAGATTTTCGTTTCTGGAGGGCTAAAGCCTGAAAGGATAAAAATGTTATCGGAGGCTGGTGCAGATTCCTTTGGAGTTGGAAGTTATATTTCGTCGGCATCGCCTATTGATATGACCATGGATATTAAAGAGGTAGAGGGAAAGGCAGTAGCTAAAAGAGGAAGATTACCGGGCCTAGTTGAAAATCCAAAGCTAAATCCCGTTAAGTTGTAATTTAGTAGAGCTGTGTGTTTTATCTAATCTTGTTTTAGTAAAATTACAAGTAGATTTAAGCTTAAATAAGCAGAGGTTAAAATAGAGTTGAATTTTTAATCTAATGAAGGTGTTTACTTAGTTATCTGAATATATCTTTAATATAGGAATAATAATATCCTTAAATTTTAACTTTAACCTGGGATAAAGGGGTAAACACTTCTGAGCTTCTGCCCTTGACAAAGATGGGAAATAGTTATATAATAATTTTTGTCACTAAAAATACAACAGCTTATCTTAAGAGATTATGCGGATGTGGCGGAATCGGCAGACGCGCTATCTTGAGGGGGTAGTGGGCAACGCTCGTATGGGTTCAAGTCCCGTCATCCGCACCAATTAATCTGAAATATTTGTAGGTCTCATATTTTGAACCTACAGGAATATAAAGGGAGTTCAATATTTAGCTGTGGATATGAACCATCACATGAGACCTCTATATGGCAGTGAAGGCGATAGAAACATCTGTGAGGACACCCACCTATCGATGGGATAGGTGTCAAAATATGAGATACGGTATTTTGGATTATTTAAAAGTTAATAAATAGTAAATTAAATATGTAAAGGCAGAGTGAGTTCTGTCTTATTTTTATATGTAAAATCTTAAGTTTTATTCCTGGTTCCCTATATAGATGTGTGATTGAGAAAGTTAACTTACTACAGCAACCACTGAGAATCCTTTAGGCTCATGTTATAAATCTGTTTTTAAATAGATAATAAGAAGGTAAAACAGATTTATAAAAATCCCTCAAAAGGAAACCTCGGAGGCTGCTTTCGTTTATTTACTTTTATTGGCGTATATCCATATATAAAATTATTAGTAGGTGATGTGTTTATGGCTGAAATAAGGCGGGATTTGTTTACTGATAAAATAGTTATTGTGGCAACCGAAAGGTCTAAAAGACCTTCAGACTTTAAAAATTCTAAAGATAAAAATGATGTAATGAGATACATTGAAAACTGTTCTTTTTGCTTAGGTAATGAGGAAGTAGATCCACCTGAAATAGAGAGAATAGAAAAAGATGGTAGGTGGAGGGTAAGGGCTGTACCAAATAAATTTCCTATATTAACTAATAATGAAGAGGTTGAGTTTAGGAGTGAACTACATAACTGTATTAAAGGACAGGGATTTCATGAGGTAATAATTGAAACAGATAGACATAATGGTAATTTTTTTAATATGGAAGATGAAGAGTTTATAAATTACTTAACTATTTTGAGAAGAAGATACAGTAAACTTAAAAGGAAAGATAACGTGAAGTATATTAGTATATTCAAAAACTATTTAAATGGGGCTGGAGCTTCGTTAAGGCATCCCCATAGTCAAATCCTTACTCTGCCTATTATCTCCCCAGATATAGCTAAGGAAATTTCTAATGCAAAGGAATATTATGATAGGACTGGCCTATGCTTACATGAATATGTTATGGATTATGAAAGGAAGGAAAATAAAAGAGTAATTCATGAGACCAGTGACTTTATTATAATTGCACCCTATGCTTCTTTATACAATAGCGAGGTTGGAATTTTTTATAAGCATAATAACAGATTTGAATACATGTCTGAAGGGACCATTGAGGAACTCTCCATATTATTAAAGACATTGTTTCAAAAAATGTATAAAAGGCTTGGGAATTTTCCCTTTAATATGTATTTCCACACCCATCCCTTAGATTTAGAAAGAACTGATTTTTATAAATGGCATATTCATATAGCACCAAGGCTATCTAATATAGCTGGTTTTGAACTGGCCACAGGTGTTTATGTAAATGAAGTCAGTCCAGAGGATGTTTCAGCTTCTTTAAAGTGGTAATAGTATTAAACTTTTTAGGGAATAATTATTTAATTTATTTAATTGATATACCTACGATGAGTATGGGGCTTATGATTAATTTATAGGTTCCATACTTATTTATTTTATTGAACAATATGATTGTGGAGAAGTGACTTAAAAAATTATCTTTACATAGAACTTATGTTCGTATAAAATGTTTATATAGGGATATTATATTGGGGTGAGAATATGATTGAATTTGTATTAGAGAATTCAAAGTTAAATAAGTCAACTATAGTTATTGTCTATCAAAAAGGTGATGAGATAACTCAAAGAAAGATAAGGGTGAATAGGATTGATAATGGTATAATACAAGCCTATTGCTTTAGAAAAAGATCCATAAGAAACTTTAAAAGGGAGAATGTTTTGGCGGCTATAAAAATCGATGAAATTAATTAAAATCACAGCAATTTATAAATAACAGTAAGTTTTTTAAAGTACATTATGAACTTTATGTAATTTAAAAAAATCTATAGATAAATATTGTAAAATGTGTTGAATTCTTATAAAAAAAATTGTATAATGAATACAGAATATTCAGAAAAAGTGGGGGGAAGCTATGTCATCGAATAGCGATTTTTTAAGACTGATGGAGAAATTAAAAACAGTCTATGATAAACTTGAGAAAAATAATAGAAATAGACTTGAAGAAACCATTCAAATGGTTTTGAGTAAGTTTGAAAAGAGAATATGATAAAACCAATTAAAACTAATTAAAGCCATGACCCATAAAAGTCATGGTTTTAGTTCTATCCTAATTTTTTAGTAAAATCTTACCAAAACCTAAGATATCCTAAAACTTTTGACTTTTCTTAAGGAAATAATATAAATAATAAATCTAATAAAATATTTGAAAAATTCGACTAATCTATGAAAAGCAATAATATGATATAATATATGTGATTATAGAAACTATATAATTCTTCTATCAAAAGTTTTAGTTAATACCTTAGGAGGGAGTCATATGAGACAAAATAGGATAAAAACCAGAAAAAATAATAATACTAGATATCTAGTTATCATAGCACTTTTAGTAGCATTACCTTTGCTAGCTGTATCTATAGGGTATTTTGGGACAAAACATTTTTTAGTACCAAGATATTTTAGTAAAGAGGATAATGATGTTAATAAAAAGATAGCTGACAAAAATGTTAGTGACCAGCCCCAAGAAAATGGAAGGGATAAAACTGTAGATTATAATAATAAAGAAACAGAACAAACCAGCAAGAAAGAGTCAACGGAAAGAAAGTCCTACAGTTTTGAGGTGCCAGCTTTGAGTATCTATAATATCCAGGTTGGAAGCTTTGATAGTAAAGAACATGCCCAAAATCAGATAAAGGAGTTAAATGATAAGGGCTTTGGTGGATATATAGTAGAGTCAGATAGGTATAGGGTTATGGTTATGTCATTTACTGATAGAAGCAGTGCAGATCAATATAAAAATGACATCAAGGACTTTTATTCCGATACCTTTATTTCACAAAAACAATTATCGGTTAGAGAAATAAATTATGATGATAAGGGTAAGGAATATAGTGAAGTTGCTTTAAAGGAAATAGGTGAGCTTAAAAAGTACTATGAGAACTTTTCTAACTTTTTAGCTAATAATGACATTTCAAATATGGAATCCAGTAAGATAGCAGAATTTGTTGATAGAGAAATAAGCAGATTGGATAAAGTAATTAATAAAATATCATCTATCGGTCCCACGGAGGATTTTAAGAATTTTAATAATAAGTTTATGATTGTAGTCAAGACTTCAAAGACAAAGCTATCACAAGCAAAGGAGTCTAATTTTGAAGATAAGACTAAAATATTTGAAATTTTTATGGAAAGTTTAAATTCATATGAGGGTATAATATAAAGTGCCTGTAAGGAGGTAAAAGACGTAAATGTTAATTGAAGATATCAAGAATTTATTAAATGCAAATTTTTTATCCGGTGAAGAAAATGCCATACTAAAGGTAAATGGAGCATTTGGATCTGATTTGATGAGTGATGTTTTAGCATTTGTTGATGATAAAATCTTATTATTAACTGGTCTTACAAATCTTCAGGTAGTAAGAACTGCTGAGATGTTAGATATTAATGTTATAGTCTTTGTTAGAGGAAAAATTCCTCCTCAGGAAGTAATCGATATGGCTCAGGAAATGGGAATAAGTTTATTGACCACAAGTCATAGCCTATATACTTCATGTGGTATTTTATACAGTAATGGATTAAAGGGTATTACAATTGGGGGAGCAGAATAGAATGGGGTCAAATGAGAAAAATACAGGTATTAAATTGGAATATGAAATATTGAAGGACGATTTTGCTAGAGCTGGTGAAGCTTCTAGTGGTATTAAAAAAGTACTCAGGCAGCTTGGAATTGATTCAAGTGCCATTAGAAAAACTGCTATTGCGACATATGAAGCAGAGATAAATATCGTTATTCATTCAGAGGGTGGAAAAATTCTAGTTTACATTAAGCCTGATAAAATTGAGATAATTGCTAAGGACAATGGTCCTGGAATTAAGGATATTGACCTTGCTATGCAGAAAGGGTTTTCTACTGCATCAAATAGAGTTAGAGAATTAGGATTTGGTGCAGGTATGGGATTGCCTAATATGAAAAAATCAAGTGATGAATTCTATATTGAATCTGAGATGGGTAAAGGTACTACTGTTAAAATGATAATTACTCTATAGTTTTTATACGGTAACTATGGATTACAAAATTTTTCTAATTTTTTTAAATTGGGGGATATTAAATGAAAGAATATTGGCACTCAGTTGCTTTAGAAAAAGAAAAATGTAACGGTTGTACAATTTGTTTAAGGAGATGTCCGACTGAGGCTATTAGAATAAGGGATGGGAAAGCAAAAATTATTAAAGAAAGATGCATTGACTGTGGAGAATGTATTAAAGTATGTCCATATCATGCTAAAAAAGCATTTGCCCATGACCTAAAGTCTATTGAGAAATATGAATTTAAAATAGCCCTAGTCTCCTTACCTCTATATGGTCAATTTGAATTAGATAATGATATAAATCGAATTTTTAATTGTTTCTATGAGTTGGGATTTGATAAGGTTTATGATGTCGCCTATGGAGCCGACGTTTTAACTACACTACAAAGTGATATTTTGAAAAAAAGTAAAAGAAAGCCCTTGATTGCTACACTGTGTCCAGCAATCATAAGATTGATTCAGATTAGATTCCCATCTTTAATAGACCATATCATACCCATCGAGTCACCTATGGAAATTACTGCCAGGTTAGCCAAAAAGGAAGTATCCCAAGAACATTGTTTAGATTTTAACAAAATTGGAGCATTCTATATCACTCAATGTCCTGCCAAAATCACTAGCATAAAGAAACCTATAGGTATAAAAGAATCCTATGTTGATGGTGCCATTCCAATCAAGTCAATTTATACTAAACTTTTAAAAATATATAAGGATGTAAAGAAAAATGATAAAATCCAAAAGGCTTCCGGTAAGGGTATCGGCTGGGCCAGGGTTGGTGGGCAAAGTTTTGCCTTGGGACTGGATAATTATTTAGCGGTTGACGGAATTGAAAACGTTATCAAAGTCTTAGAAGAAATTGAATTAGGGAAACTTAATAATATTGATTTCTTTGAGGGATACGCATGTGTAACAGGCTGTGTTGGAGGACCCCTTAACGTAGAGAATCCTTTTATTGCTAGGAATAGGATTAGACAACTATCTAAATGCTACGGAGATAAAAGTTTAGAAAAATCTGAAGTTGATGAAATACTAAAAACAATACAGGTTAAGTGGACAGAAAAAATTGAGCCTCTGGGTATATTAAAGCTTGACTCAGATATTGAAAAGGCAATAAAAAAGATGGAGCTTTTAGATAAAATTAATAAAAAATTGCCTGGTATAGACTGCGGCTCATGTGGTTCACCAAATTGTCATGCTATGGCAGAGGACGTAGTAAGGGGTACGGCAACCCTGGAGGATTGTATAATAATGCTCAAGAAAAAAGTTGATAAGTAATGGAGGAATTAAGGATGGTAATAAAAGATTTAAAGGATAGATTTCATTTTAAACTACTGGCTGGTGAAAAGGGTTTAGATAATGAAATTAATGGGCTATATTGTTGTGATTTGCTTAGCTGGGTAATGTCCCATGCAAAGGATGGTGATGCGTGGATAACAGTTCAAACCCATATCAATATTGTTGCCATTGCATCATTATTAAATTTAGCATGTATTATTGTACCAGAGTCAATAGAGGTTGATAGTGACACAGTGGCAAAGGCTGATGAAGAGGGAATTCCTATTTTTTCAACTGATATTAACAGCTTTAAAATCTTTACAAAATTCTACGAAGCTGGGATGAGATAAATGAGACTTTATTATGACTTGCATATCCATACTGCATTGTCTCCCTGTGGCGATAATGATATGTCTCCTATGAATATTATAAATATGGCTATGATTAAAGGATTAGATATTATTGCTATAACTGACCACAATTCTGTAAGAAATTGTTTGCCATCTATTGAAGGAGCTAAAAAGAAAGATATTTTGGTGATTCCTGGTATTGAGCTTCAAACAAAGGAAGAGGTTCATTTGCTCTGTTTTTTTAGAAGCTTAGAATCTGCCTTAGAATTTGGAGATGTAATAGAGGGCTTAATGCCTAATTTAGATAACAATGCCGATTTTTTTGGCGAACAATTAATTTTTAATAGTAATGGTGAAATCATAGATAGGGAAAACAGATTATTAATATCATCGGTGGATATTAGTATAGATAATGTATTTTCAACGGTTTCTGGGTTGGATGGAATAGTGATTCCAGCCCATATAGATAGAAGAAGTTATAGCATTATATCCAATCTAGGTTTTTTGCCTATTAACCTTGATATCTCAACCGTTGAACTTTCAAAAAACTGTAATAGGGATGATTTTATTCGCAAAAACAGATATTTAGAAAAATACAATATTATTGTTAACTCCGATGCACATTATCTAGGTGATATTTCAGAACCAATAAATTATATGAACATTAAGGATAAAAATATTGATGAAGTCTTTA
This sequence comes from Clostridia bacterium, assembly GCA_022361035.1. GTDB lineage: Bacteria > Bacillota > Clostridia > Peptostreptococcales > Caminicellaceae > JAKSBP01. The sequence goes on along the minus strand of JAKSBP010000057.1, from coordinate 39,213 downwards.
AATTTCTAGGCACCAAAATTAGTTAATTAGATTCTATAGTTTAGCTGTGGCAGAATCCCATATGAGAATTCTTTAATTTAATGATTGATAAGTAAGATAGAATATATTTTACTGGTATATAAAGTTATATGGGGTAATTATAAAATTTACTTAAGTGGTATAAGGGGTAATAAATATGAAAGAACTATCTATGCATATACTAGATATTGTCCAAAATTCCATTGTTGCAGGGGCCTCACTTATAAAGATTACAATAAAGGAAGAGTTTAGGGAGGACACATTTGTAATTACTATTGAGGATAATGGTAAAGGAATGGGAGAAGAAGAGTTAGCTAGAGTGACAAATCCTTTTTTTACAAGTCGAAAAACGAGAAAAGTTGGCCTTGGAGTACCAATGTTTAAAGCTTCTGCCGAAGCCTGTGATGGTGAATTTAAAATAAGGTCTGAAAAGGGTGTAGGAACATATGTGGAAGCTAAATTTAAGCACAGCCATATAGACAGACCTCCCCTTGGTAATATGCCTGATACTATTGTAGTTTTAATCGTTTCAGATATTAATATCGATTTTATATATGAGCATGTAAAAAATAGTAAGGAATATATACTGAATACTAAAAAAATAAAGGAGGTTATAGATGAGGTTCCAATAAATAGTAGTGAAGTTTTAGATTGGATAAAAAACAATGTAATAGAGGGACTTAAGGAGTTAGATTAGAAATAAGGGATTATGATTCTATGAATAATTTTTCAATTTAGTACTTTAGTTTCATTATTTCAAATAATGTAAAAATATGATTAATTTCATCATATATTTACATTTAAATGTTGAGATGGTATAATAAAAAAACAATGGTATGCAAGATAGGTCGCATAAATAATTCCATATATAAGGATGGCCTTATTAAGTGCGGTTTTTTTATGTCTAGGGTAAAGATAATCAGCTCCAAAATAAGATAAATTTTTTGAAAATAATGTATAATTTTATATTTTTTTAAATTAATTTAAATTTAAAAGTCGCTATTTTGAACATATAAATCCCTTAAATGTAATTTTTTGTATGTTAAAAATTTATTAAACATTGACATTGAAAATAAATCGATATACCATATTTATTGAGCATGTAGGCTATTTAAGCAAATTTAGCTTTCAAAATAGGAATGTATACTGTATACTAAAAGGGGGCCTAATAAAAATAATGTCGATAACTACTTTAAGAGGAGTGATTTTATATGGGACTTCTATCGTTTAGGGGTGGGGTTCATCCTCCACACTTTAAAGAGCCTACTTCAAGACTTAAGGTTGAAAATGCTGTCGAACCTAAAGTTGTCACAATTCCACTTAGCCAGCATATAGGTGCACCATGTGAACCTTTAGTAAAGCCTGGTGATAAGGTTAAGGTTGGAGAAAAAATTGGAGAATCAAAATCCTTCGTATCAGCACCGGTGCATAGCAGTGTTTCTGGGGAAGTAAAGGCTATAAAACCATGTCTTACCCCAAGTGGAGAGGCTTTATGTATTATAATTGAATCCGATGGATTGAATGCTCTTCATGAAAACGTTATACCTAAGGGAGATATTGAAGCATTAAGTGGGGAAGAGATCAAAAATATTATTAGAGAGGCTGGTATTGTTGGAATGGGAGGAGCAGGATTTCCTACCCATGTAAAACTATCCCCACCTCCGGAAAATAAGATTGACACCATTATTTTAAATGGTGCAGAATGCGAACCCTATCTTACTGCTGACCACAGGCTTATGCTTGAAAATCCTGGAGATATAGTTTATGGATTGAAGGCTATGATGAAGGTTTTAAGTGTTAGTAAAGCTTATATAGGCATTGAAGATAATAAAGGAGATGCCATAGGTGTAATGGAGGAAGCTGTAAAAAATGAGAGGGATATTGAAATAGTAGGATTAGAGACTAAGTATCCTCAAGGTGCAGAGAAGCAGCTTATATATGCCTGTACAAAGAGAGAAGTTCCTTCGGGAGGACTACCAATGGCTGTAGGGGTAGTAGTAAATAATGTTGGAACAGCAGCAGCTGTTGCAGCAGCTATTAAGACAGGTATGCCCCTTATTGAGAGAATTTGTACTGTAGGTGGAAAAGGGATAAAAGAACCTAAAAATTTGCTTATAAAAATTGGTACAAGTTTTAAAGAGATAGTAGAGCAGTGCGGTGGATATAGAGGAGATATAGGAAAATTAATTATGGGTGGTCCAATGATGGGGCTTGCTCAATATACTGATGAAATACCTGCTACAAAGACCGCATCAGGTATATTAGCCTTTACTCCGGATGAGGCCTCTCTTCCAAAACCTAGAAATTGTATTAAATGTGGGAAATGCGTAGATATTTGTCCTGCATTCTTGCAGCCATTGTATATAAGTGCATATTCATTAAATAATATGCATGAAACAGCAGAAAAGTATAATGCATTAGATTGTATAGAGTGTGGGTCATGTTCATTTATTTGCCCTTCAAAACGACCATTGTTACAATCAATCCGTGTTGCAAAACGAGAAATTATAGCAAAAAAAAGAAAAACAAAGTAGTTAGGGGGTAATTCGATGAATGGCAAGTTAATAGCTTCTTCATCTCCTCATATTAGATCCGGTGAAACTATAAGTAGTATTATGAGGGATGTAGTTATAGCTTTATTACCAGCAACACTGGCGGGTGTATATTTCTTCCGTTTAAGGGCTGTCATGGTGATATTTTTCGCTGTATTATCGGCTATGATAACTGAGGCAGTAATACAAAAAATAAGAAAGCAAGATGTTACATTAAACGATTGGAGTGCTGTTGTAACGGGATTACTTTTAGCACTTAATATACCGGCGGCAGCACCTTGGTGGATGCCTATAGTAGGTTCAGTTTTTGCTATAGCAGTTGTAAAGCAAATGTTTGGGGGATTAGGTAATAATTTTATGAACCCAGCTTTGGCTGCCCGTGCTATGCTTTTAGCATCTTGGCCCGTTCAAATGACAACATGGTTGGCTCCTGTAGGACACACGGTTACTACTACGGCTACCCCTTCAGTTATGGCGAGCGTAGGAGATGCAGTTACTACTGCTACTCCCTTAGCTATAATAAGTGGAGGAGAGGGAGCAGGTAACATTTTACCAACTTTGACTGATCTTTTTATCGGTAATATAGGTGGATGTATTGGAGAGACTTCGGCTTTGGCTTTAATTATTGGTGGAATATATTTGGTATATAGGGGAGTCATAACACCTCGTATCCCTGTTATATATATTGCTACCGTTGCAGTTTTAACATTTGGCTTTGGCGGTTTTGACCCTTACTTCATGACCTATCAAATATTTGCAGGTGGACTTATGCTGGGGGCTATTTATATGGCAACCGACTACGCTTCATCTCCTGTAACTCCTAGAGGACAGATAATATTTGCCCTAGGCTGTGGGATAATAACAAGTATTATAAGGCTTTATGGAGGATATCCTGAAGGTGTATCCTATGCCATACTGTTAATGAACGTAGCTTCTCCATTAATAGATAAGTATACTGGTCCAAGAGTATTTGGGGAGGTGAAGTAATATGAGGGAAATATTAAAATTAGGAGGAATTCTTCTACTCATATGTGCTGTTGCGGCATTGGCCCTTGCATTTACAAATGAACTTACAAGGGATCAAATCGATTATCAAAGAAATTTAGCAAGTGAAAAAGCACGTAAAAATATTTTACCTGATGCTGAAAGCTTTGAAGCTATGGATGAGGATAGACTTAATGAAATAGTTGAGGGTAACAATAGGGTTGCTGAGATTTATGTTGGATATAAAGGTGATAGCATTATTGGATATACAATTAAAAGCCTATCACCGGGCTATGGGGGAACCCTAGAGGTTATGACTGGTATTGATATAGATGGAAAGATTAGAGGAGTTAGAATAGGTAACCATCAAGAGACACCTGGACTTGGAGCAAATGTAGCTTTGCCTTTCTTCTATAATCAATATGAAAATAAAAGTGTAGATACTGACCTTGAGGTTACTAAAACTGATGCCACAGAAGATAATCAAATCCAAGCAATTTCTGGTGCAACGATTACTTCTGATGCAGTAACATCGGGGGTTAATATTGCTTCTAATACCTTCAAGAAAATTATGGATAAATAATGGTGGGGGTGAAACATATTGAATCTATTTAAGAATTTAACTAACGGTCTTTTTAAAGAAAATCCCATATTCTTTCAATTATTAGGAATGTGTCCTACTTTAGCCGTTACTACTTCAGCTATTAATGGAATGGGTATGGGTCTAGCATCAACAGCGGTTTTAGTATGTTCTAATGCAGTTATTTCTTTGCTTAGAAAAGTTGTTCCAAGCAAGATTAGAATTCCAATATTTATAGTTGTAATAGCAACTTTTGTAACGATAGTTGGGATGACAATGGAGGCTTATATGTCAACTCTTTTTAATGCTCTTGGGCTGTTCATTCCTCTTATAGTTGTTAACTGCCTTATACTAGCAAGGGCCGAATCCTATGCATCTAAAAATGGCGTAGTAGGTTCTTTATTTGACGGTATAGGTATGGGTATAGGTTTTACATGGGCCTTAATTGTACTAGGTGCTGTTAGAGAGTTGTTTGGAACTGGAAGTGTTTTCGGTATAGATATTTTAGGTGCTTCCTTTGAACCTGCTCTAATTATGATATTACCTCCAGGTGCATTTTTAGCATTGGGTATATTGTTGGCAATTAACAACGTCATAAAATCTAAATCCGCTTAAGGAAATGGAAAAATAAGCTTATAAAATTTAAAATGTTAATTTGTAGATATATTGCCTATAGGAGGCAACTTATTTATAGAGAAAATAGATAAAATACGATTAAGGAAGATTATTTTAAAATATTCTTTGGCATTAATGAGGAGGGTATGTTATGGAAGATGCAGGTATTTTTGTAATACTTGTTAGTTCGATATTGGTTAATAACTTTGTTCTCTCTAGATTTTTGGGAATATGTCCTTTTCTAGGTGTATCGAGGCAGGTAGAGACATCGATTGGTATGGGTATGGCTGTTACATTTGTTATGACCTTGGCGGGGATTATCACCTATTTCGTTCAAAAGTTGATATTAGACCCTTTTGATATCGGGTATTTACAAACTATAGCTTTTATATTAGTTATAGCAGCACTAGTTCAGTTTGTTGAAATTGTTCTTCAAAAAATGAGTCCTACTCTCTATGAAGCCCTTGGTGTTTTTTTACCACTTATAACAACTAATTGTGCTGTGCTAGGGTTAGCCCTACTTAATATCCAGAACAAATTTACTTTAGTTAAAACAATAACTCATTCAATTGGTGCAGCCATAGGATTTTCATTAGCAATAGTTCTTTTCGCCGGTATTAGGGAAAGGTTAGAGGTTGCTGATGTGCCTGTTCCATTTAAAGGATTTCCTATAGCACTTATTACCGCAAGTCTAATGTCAATAGCCTTTTTAGGATTTACAGGGTTGGTTTAATTAACATAAAAACTTAGAGCATAAAGTTGTTTTTTAAGAGTTAGGCTGTTTTTAGAAAATGGCTTCAAATAAAACTGACGTAATGAAAGTCCTTTTAAATGCATAGAGAAAGGGTGGTTATATGGATTTAAATAATATACTTCTTGCTAGCGTAAGCTTAGGCGCAATGGGTCTGTTATTTGGTGCTGGTCTTGCCTACGCTTCTCAGAAGTTTGCAGTAGAAATAGACCCTAGAGCTCTTGCAATAAGAGATGCATTACCTGGTGCCAACTGTGGTGGTTGTGGATTGCCTGGTTGTGATAGCTTTGCAAATGCAATCTTAGATGGAAGTGCTTCTATAAATGGATGTCCCGTTGGTGGCCCTGAGTGCATAAAAAAAATTGCTGAAATAATGGGTGTAGAAGCTGATGAGAGTGTAAAAAAAATTGCCAGGGTTATCTGTAATGGGGATAATAAAAAATGTAAGGAAAAGTTTGAGTATTTTGGTATCCAAGATTGTAAAGCAGCAGCTATGATTGCTGGAGGAAGTAAGAGTTGTAGTTATGGATGTTTAGGCCTTGGAACCTGCGTAAAAGCTTGTCAGTTTGATGCAATAGAAATAACGGATGGAAATTTAGCAAGAATAATTCCTGAAAAGTGTACGGCATGTGGTAAATGTATTGAAGTTTGTCCAAAGGATGTTATAGACCTTGTTCCCTTTGAACAAGAGGTTGCAGTGGATTGTAACAATGAAGAATTTGGAAGGCCTGTAAAGGAGAAATGTAGTGTCGGGTGTATAGGATGTAAAATTTGTGTTAAGGTATGCCCCTTTGATGCTATGGTGTTTTCAGATAATCTTGCTAAAATAGACTATGATAAATGTACAAATTGTATGCTATGTGCTGAGAAGTGCCCTACTAAAGCTATATACGCTAATTTTGAAAAACGTAGAAAGGCACAGATTATTGAAGAGGATTGTGTTGGTTGTACCCTATGTAAAAAGGTTTGTCCTACTGACGCTATTGAAGGTGAGCTTAGGGCTAAGCATAAAGTTATAGAAGAAAAGTGTATTGGCTGTGGAGCCTGTGAAAAAAAATGTCCGAAGAAGACGATAAATATGAAATAGATTAATAAAGATAATATCTTTTAAACCTTAGTAAGTTAAAGCAAAACCTATGGTACCCTAATTTATAGAAGTGCTGATAAATCTCTGATATTTTGACTTTTTGAATACTCTTAACTTCTTGTTATTCAAAAAATTAGAGTGTAGATTTATAAAGGCTTTCTATATAGCTAGGAATATCATAGGTTTCTTTATATTAAATGGTAAATTAAAAAAATTTAAGGCTTACTTTATTTCATTATTTTACAATTATACAAAAATATACATATTAATATTTCTAAACCTGAGGATGATTTTAATTAAAGCTATAAAGGGTATTATAGTTGACCCACAAAATATTTGACTATAATTTCCTATTCATTATTGAAAATTCTACTTGTAATAGCTTTTCCTAAATGCTAAACTTAAATTGTGTACTAAGTTTAAAACCAAGATTTGCAATGCTTTGATATGTGTTGATAGTAAAAAGCTATTTGCATAAAAATCCAAATAATAGATACTAGAGAATAAATTGGATATAATAAGAAGTAGGTTACATAATGAAGAAACACACCTATTGAAAAGTTTATTAAGGGGGACATCTATAATGAGAGTGAGACATAGAAACCCGTGGCTTCTACTGATACTATTACTAGTTGGACTAGTTATTGGAGGGGTAATCGGGGATATATTTAGAGATAGTGTCAGATGGTTAGGCCATAGTGAAACTATTGGAATTAATCCTGTAACTTTAGACTTAAATGTTATAAAATTAACCTTGGGCTTTACTATGAGTATCAATTTAGCGAGTATTATTGGAATAGTAATATCTATAATAATATTTAGTAGATTGTAGGTGCATTATGAACAAAAAATTAGTTCTTGCTTCTTCTTCTCCAAGAAGGAGAACAATCTTGGAAAACTTAGGTTTGAACTTTGTTATTATGAAAAGCGGCATAGAGGAAAAAATTAGTGAAGATCAATTACCTCAGCATATAGTAATGGCATTAGCCTTAGAGAAAGCTTTAGATATTAGTGAAGATTTAGAGGATAATACAATTGTTATAGCTGCCGATACAATAGTATATAAAGATAGGGTTTTAGGTAAGCCTAAATCATTTGAGGATGCCTTTAGTACGCTTTACTACCTACAAGGTGATGTACATTATGTATATACTGGATTAGCAGTTATTGAAAAGGGTACATATAAAAAAATTGTTACATATGATAGGACTAAGGTGAAAATTAAGGAGCTATCTGAGAGTAAAATAAAGAAATATATTGATACTGGAGAGGTTTGGGACAAGGCTGGGTCCTATGCTATTCAAGGCTTTGGTTCTACCATAGTGGAGTGGATTCAGGGAGACTATTTTAATGTTGTAGGCTTACCTGTAGCGAAACTGGAGGATATACTATTTGAGCATTTTCGTATAGAAATTTTATAAATTAGAAGAGCTTATTTATAATAGAAATATCATCGTTCTTATATATATTGGAATTGACAACTTTAATATATTGAAGAAGACTTTGGAGTGTTATATATGATTAAATATAATTTAACCATTAAAGAAATGCCTGAGAATGAAAGACCAAGGGAAAAATTAATAAGATATGGATGTCATACCCTATCTAATAGTGAACTTTTAGCTATATTAATAAGAACTGGGTCAAAAGAACACTCGGCTTTAGAGCTTGCTAATATCCTGTTAAGCCATGATGATAATGGAATAAGATTTCTAGCAAATTGTACAGTAGAGGAATTGAGCGTAATAAAGGGTATAGGTCATAGTAAGGCCTGTCAAATCATTGCAGCAGTTGAGCTTGGCAATAGACTCTCAAGGAGCCGACTTGAATTAAAGAGAACTATAAAATCCCCTGAGGATGTTACAAATATTTTTGTAAATGATATGAGATTTTTAGAAAAAGAGCATTTTAAAGTTATCTTTTTAAACACAAAAAATGAGATAATAGCCTATGAAACAATTTCTATAGGAAGTCTTAATTCATCAATAGTGCATCCTAGAGAAGTTTTTAATAGGGCCATTAAAAAAAGTAGTGCATCTTTAATACTTTTACATAATCATCCAAGCGGTAATCCCGAACCTAGTAAAGAGGATATTCATATTACTAAGAGATTAGTTGAAGCTGGAAAAATAATTGGTATAGAAGTGTTAGATCATATTATCATTGGAGATGGAGAGTATTTTAGTTTGAAGGAAAATTCTTTAATATAAATAAGTTGAGTGTTATTATGGTAAATTTCAAGACCTTCAAGGACTTGTAATTATTCCTTGAAGTATTAATGGTAAATAAAATTATAAATTTAAATATGTATATAGAAACTTATAAACTTGGATTTCGATTCCTTCAATAACCAACCCCTAGTAAAGGTTGAGGGAATAGAGGCTTAAAGGATTTATTGGGATTTCTATATAAAAGTATTGACGACCAAGGAAGGAGTAAGTAAATGGTGTTTTTTAATATATTTAGTAAAGACATGGGTATAGATTTAGGAACAGCTAATACATTAGTTAATCTTAAAGGAAATGGAATAGTAGTTCGTGAACCATCTGTGGTAGCAATTCAAGAGGATACAAAAGATGTACTTGCTGTGGGGTTGGAAGCAAAGAAAATGATAGGAAGAACTCCAGGTAATATTATTGCGATTAGACCACTAAAGGATGGGGTTATTGCAGACTTCGATACAACACAAAGTATGCTAAAATACTTTATCAAAAGGGCTTATCCTAAAAGCTCAATGCTTTTTAGACCAAGGGTTTTGGTTTGTGTGCCTTCTGGAGTAACAGAGGTTGAGAAGAGAGCAGTAATTGAAGCTACAGAGCAAGCTGGTGCTAAGGAAGCATATTTAATTGAAGAGCCTATGGCAGCAGCTATAGGAGCAGGTTTACCAGTTGCAGAACCTACAGGTAGTATGGTTGTGGATATAGGTGGAGGTACAACGGAAATAGCAATTATTTCCTTAGGAGGTATAGTTACCAGTAAATCCATAAGAATTGGCGGAGATGAGATGGATGAGGCCATAGTTTATTATATTAAAAAGGAATATAATTTGATGATTGGTGAAAGAACTGCTGAAGAAACTAAAATAACTATTGGGTCAGCATTTCCAAAGATTAAAGAAGAGAAAATGGAAATTAGAGGTAGAGACTTGGTTACTGGACTACCAAAAACCCATATTGTTACATCAACTGAAGTTTTAAATGCCTTAAAAGAACCAGTTAATTCAATAATAGAAGGGATAAAGATTACTTTGGAAAAGACTCCTCCTGAGCTAGCAGCAGATGTTATGGAACATGGAATAATGTTAACTGGTGGCGGTGCCCTTCTTGATGGTCTCGATAGGCTAATAAAGGAAGAAACTGGTATGCCTGTAACGATAGCTGAGGAACCCCTTGACTGTGTAGCTATAGGTACAGGAGTGGCATTAGAAAATTATGATTTACTTAAAAGGGTTTTTATATCTCCAAGAAGAAGTCTTTAAATTATATGAGGAAATGTCATAATAGTTTATTACTATAGTTGCTTATCTATAGTAATGCTACCTTAAAATTTATTAATCCTTTAAAGTAGCATTACTATATATTTAATTCAATCAAATACAAAAGACAAACTTAAAGTGGTGATCAGTAAATGCTTAACATATTTAAAAGAAAAATAATGATAGTAACGATTGTTGCTATCATTTTACTAGTTATAATAGGGGTTACCTTTGAAGGGAGGGCGAATATAACTACTGTTGAGAAAGTCGTTGGAAATACTTTGACTCCAGCTCAGAAATTTTTAAAACTTGGCAGTAAGTTTGTCTCTGACCTTATAGACCCAGTTATAAATGTATGGAGACTTGATGAAGAAAATGAAAGGCTGAGGGCAGAGAATGTAAAACTTCAAAACGATATTATTAAATTAAAGCTAAAGATGCAAGAATTTGGCGACTTAGAGAGTCTTAAGGGTGCACTAAATTATGCAAAAGAAAAGGGGATTACAGATTATATTACCTGCAATGTAATAGCTAAAGACCCCGGGAATTGGTTTAATATATTTACAATAGATGGTGGATTAAAGGATGGAATAACAAAACATAGCACAGTACTAAATGGTGACGGCTTAATCGGATTAGTCTTTGAAGTTGGTGATACCTGGGCTAAGGTTATAACTATTATTGATAATAGAAGTAGAGTAAGTTTTGAAATTCTTAGTGAAACAGATGATAATATAGGTTTAATTAATGGTAATGGTGATGCCCTTTTAAGGGGATATATGTTTGACCCTGAAGCTAAGGTAAATGTTGGTGATCAAATAATAACTTCTGGGCTAGGTTTATATCCAAAGGGAATCTTAATAGGTACGATAAAGGATGTTATTATTAAAGAGGATGAACTCTTAGAGCATATTGAAGTTGAACCAAGTGTTAATTTGAAGAAATTGGATAGGGTTTTTGTAATTTCTAAGAGCAATAGTGAGGATTAAAGGGGTATTAAATGAAGGGATATTTGTTATTTGCAATGGTTATAGGTAATTTTATTTTACAGACCACAATTTTTCAGTACTTTAGAGTGGCTGGTATTTTACTTAATACAGCGTTGTTAATAGTAGTTACTATTAGCACAATATATGGTAGAAAAGACGGGGTTACTGCTGGTATTTTAGCAGGGTTACTTCAGGACCTCTTTTTCAGTAAAGCTATAGGGATAAATATACTAATATATGCTTCTATAGGTTATATTATAGGTGGTATAGAAGATAAGATATTTAAGGATAACTATATTACTCCCTCATTGCTTATAAGTTGTAGTACATTATATTATCACACTTTATATTTTGTACTGATGTACTTTTTAAGATACGCTATAATCTATATGGATATTTTGAAATCCGTAGTTTTAGTTGAAATGATATACAATCTAATTGTTGGAATAATTTTTTATAGGATATTTTATAGAAGAGTGTACTTTTACAGATAGTTGGTTAGGTGAGAAATTAAAAGGACTTGATGTCCTTGTTTCTCTCTAACTGTTGATATTGTTTGCTGTTTATATGTTTTCTAATTAATATATAAAGATAGAATCTAGGTGATTATTATGATTGAAAAATTAAGGGATAGAAACAATCAAATTATCTTAGGGTTTATAATTGTTTTTTTTATTCTCTTTATAAGGCTTTCCCATTTAACTATAGTTGAAGGGGAAAAAAGACGGGAAGATTCTGAAAATATAAGAATAAAAGAAATTCCTATCATAGCACCAAGGGGAGCAATCAGGGACAGAAATGGTGTTTTAATAGCTGGAAATGTTCCTAGCTTTACCGTTCAACTTGTTAGAAGTGAACTGCCTATAAAGGAGCTTGAAAAAGTAGCGATTAAAATAATAGATACCCTAGAAAGAAATAATGAAAAATATATCGAGTTTCCAATAATTATTGAGAATGGGAAATTCTTTTATTCCTATGACAAACATATTAAAAATTGGCTTGAATCCCTGGGTAAAGAATATGAAGGACTAGAGGATGCGGAAGCCGTATTTAATAAAATAGTCTCCCAAAATATACCTATTAAAAATTTAGGAAAAAAGGAGGCTCAAGAGTATTTAATAGCCATGGGTATAACACCTCCTATATCAGTAAGTAAAATGAAATTTTTACCTCAGATAGAGAAGGAGAATTTTTTACAACGTTATAGGCTAGATGTTGAAACAGATGCAGAGGAAGCCTTTACACAGATTAAGAAACGGTATAAGATTAGTGATGAATATTCTGAGGAAGATGCAAGAAAAATTTTAACGATACGACATGCTCTGACAAAGCAAGGATATCTTAAATATAAGCCCTTGAAAATTGCTTCCGATATTTCTAAGGAAACCGCTATACTAATTGAGGAAGAAGGAATGGAGCTACCGGGAATAAGTGTCGTTATTGAACCAAAACGACATTATCCAAATGGTGAAATGGCTGCACATATGCTAGGTTATCTTGGTAAAATATCCCATGAGTGGGAAATAAAAAAATATGTTGAAGAAAATAATTACTCAAGAAGTGATATCATTGGTAAAACTGGTATCGAAGGTAAATATGAATTAACACTCAAGGGAGAAAATGGGGCAAAAACTGTTGAAGTTGATACCTATGGAAGAACGGTAAGGGAATCAGATTACGTTAAAAAGCCAAAACCTGGAAGAGATATCTATTGGACAATAGATGTAAACCTTCAAAAAGCTGCTGAGGAGAGTCTAAAGTATGGACTTGAGGAGATACAAAAAGGTGGAACCTTTCAAAGTAAATGGGGTGACTATAGGTATAATGATAGATTTGAGAATGCTGCATCGGGTACAGCTGTAGCAGTTGATGTAAATACAGGTGAGATTCTTGCTCTAGCTAATTACCCATCCTATTCTCCACAGCTCTTTGCAACGGGTATTTCTAATAAGGATTATAAGAAGCTATTACCTAAAAATAAAAGAGACCCTATAGCACCAAGACCTCTCTATAATATTGCCGCTTTAACCGCAGTTCAACCTGGGTCCATATTTAAAATGATTCCAGGGTTAGCGGGGATAGAATATGGACTAGACCCGGAAAGGGAGTTTGTTGATGGAAGATATATAAGAATTGGGAATAGGACCTTTGGTAGCTGGATGTGGAATGAATATAGGAGATCCCATGGAAGGGACATAGACCTATATAAGGCTATTGAGGAATCTGTGAATTATTACTTCTATAACCTTTCAATGGACTATGATTATTATAGAAAGAAACCCTTAAACCTTGGAATAGGTATTGATACCATGTTGGACTATTCTAAGAGGTTTGGTTTAGATAAAAAAACTGGTATTGAAATCAATGAGGTTGCCTATGGTGTACCAGACCCTTATAGTAAGGGAAGGAGTATTAAGCGTTCATTGAAAAGAAAGCTACAGGCAGTTGCAAAGGAGTATTTCCCCGGGTCAATTTTTAATGATGAAGAAAAATTAAATGATATAATTACTGAGATAGTTGAGTGGGCTGAAGAAAATCCTACAAAAAATGAAATTGTTAGAAGGCTCAAAGCAATTGGTATAGAAGAGTCGAAGGCAGATAAGCTAGCGGATTTAATAAAATATAGCTATTTTAATCAAATGGACTTCAAAGAAGGTGATGCCTTTAATCTATCTATCGGTCAGGGGGCCCATGCCTATACTCCAATTCAGATTGCAAGATATATTGCTGCTATTGCAAATGGAGGCTATCTAAACGAGCTAAAGATTGTAAAAAGAATTGATGGAGAGATTCCTAAAAATGGGAGCAGGGAGAAAATAGTTGTAAATGACCCTGATAACTTAGAGCATATAAAGAAGGCAATGCTTCAAGTAACCCAGGGTTCACAGGGTACTGCTAGGAGAGTTTTTAAAGAGTTTCCTGTTAGTGTAGCCAGTAAAACGGGAACAGCTCAAAGGTCGGGGAAAATACCTCCAGAGAATGAAGTTGAATATCTAAAGGCTCATTTAAAAGCAATTGCACCCTATGTATCCTTAGATAATATAAATTCTATGTCATCCATGATTAGAAAGCAGCGAAATGAAGAATTAGAGAAATTGCAAGAAGAGCTTGGAAACCTAGAAAAAGAGCTGGAAGCCTTGAATGAGGATGACTCTAAATCATTAAATGAAGAAGAAATAGAAAAGCGGGATAAAACTAAAATACAAAGAGATAGAGTGAAGAATAGAATAATAAGTAGGCTAACCACTGGTTATTTTGATGAAGGTAACATAATGAGGGAGGCCATAAAAAGAGCAACAAACAATAGGGTCAAGGATGAAGATATTGACAAATATAAAAAGGACTATGACAATTTTGCTTGGTTTGTTGGCTTTGCACCCTATGATAAGCCAGAAATTGCTGTAGTTACCCTCCTATTTCAAGGAGGCCATGGTGGATATGGAGCTCCTATAGCTAGAGAAATCTTTGCCGAGTACTTCAAGCTTGAATTGGAGGGCGATGATACTATAGAAGTTGAAGATAGTACTGATGAAGAAATGGAATCCATAGAATAGATGCTGAGGTATATTAATACCTCAGCATTATTTGTAATAAATTTCTGTTTATAAAAAGAAGGAATATACCATTCCTTGAAGAATTATAAGTAATAGTCTATCTTTTATCATCGATATAATATAGTGGTTTTAAACATGGAGGTAACATTTAAATGACTCTGAATAATAATATAGAATTTAAGGGGACAAAAGATGGATTAATTATACATCTTAATGAATCCTGTGAATATGAAAAGCTTAAGGAGCAGTTAATAGAAAAATTAGAGCATGCGAAAAATTTTTTTATAGGAGCCCAAATTGCTAGGATTGAAGGAAAGAGTTTAACTAGTAACGAAGAAAGTGAGATAATTGATTTAATAAATAATAGATTTGGAATGATTATGGTAGAAAGAACTGAGCCCTTAGAAAAAACTACAGCTTGTTCCACAAAAGAAGTATTTATGGGATTAGATGAAGGTGTAACTAGATTTGTTAAATCGACATTACGCTCAGGAAAAAAGATTGAATTTAAGGGTAATGTGGTTGTTATGGGAGATGTAAATCCTGGTGCTGAAATTGTTGCCTATGGAAATATAGTCATAATGGGAGCTTTAAGAGGAATTGCCCACGCTGGAGCAAATGGTAACAGTAATGCCTTCGTATCGGCCCTAAGACTTCAGCCTACGCAACTTAGAATAGGAAAATTTATAGCTAGAGCTCCAGATAATAGTTCCTATAATCCAAAGTATCCTGAGATTGCCTTTATAAGGGATGAGATGATTCTAATTGAGCCGTATCTTACAAAAAACAGATAAATTAATGGGAGGGGTATTTAACCGTGGGTGAAGTAATCGTTATTACATCTGGAAAAGGTGGAGTAGGTAAAACAACAACTACTGCTAATATTGGAGCTAGCCTTGCAATGCTAGGTAAAAAAGTAGCTGTTTTAGATGCAGATATAGGTCTTAGAAATTTAGATGTTGTTTTAGGACTTGAAAATAGGATAGTTTATGACCTTGTTGATGTAGTAGAGGGAGTTTGTCGTCTAAAGCAAGGTTTAATAAGAGATAAAAGATTTGAAGGACTTTACTTGCTGCCGGCAGCACAAACAAAGGATAAGAGCGCTGTTACACCTAAGCAGATGCAGGATTTATGTAAGGAGCTTAAAAAGATTTACGATTATGTTTTAGTAGACTGTCCAGCAGGGATTGAGCAAGGATTTAAAAATGCCATAGCTGGAGCTGATAGGGCTATAGTTGTTACCACTCCAGAGATATCTGCCGTTAGGGATGCAGATAGAATTGTTGGACTTTTAGAAGCTGCTGAGTTAAATAGCCCTATGCTCATAATAAATAGAATAAGGATACAGATGGTTAAAAAAGGTGATATGATGAATATAGAGGATATGACAGATATTTTAGCCATAGACCTATTGGGTGTAGTTCCTGATGATGAGTATATCGTTATATCTACAAATAAGGGTGAGCCTGCTGCAAGGGATGAAAAATCCTTGGCTGGACAAGCCTTTAGGAATATTGCAAAGCGAATAATGGGAGAAAATGTACCAATTATGGATTTAGATATACAAGAAGGATTCATGGTTAAGATTGCTAAACTATTTGGTTTAAAGTAAGGGGGAAAACCAATGCTAGATGTATTTAAATTTTTTAGTAAGGATCAAGGGACAAGTAAAAATGTTGCAAAGGAAAGATTAAAGTTAGTCTTAGTCCACGACAGGACCAACTGCTCTCCAAATTTTTTAGAAATGGTAAAGGGAGATTTACTAAATGTCATTTCCGATTATATGGAAATTGAGGAAGAGGGATTAGATATTAGAATTACAAAAACAAAAAAGGACAACAATAAGGTTATGCCGGCACTTGTTGCCAATATTCCTATAAAGAAGATGAAAAATAGATAGACGTATTTTCGCCCCAATTTTGGGGATTTTTCTTTGCATAAATTAATATCCATTAGTTTATGATTAAAATTGAGGATAATAAGGTTTTTATGCTATAATTTTATGCATATAGAATTTTTATGAGGTGTTTTATGTTTGATAGGAGATTGATTAAAAACATTGATTTTGGTTTGATTGGGATAGTTATATTAATATTTGTTATTGGTTTGATTATAATTACCAGTGCCACAAATGTCATTGATCTATCAAAGGGTATATCCTTTAATGAAGCAATCAAGGATATTTTAAAAAACGGAATAGAGAGAGAGCCTAAAGTTCAAGTGGTGGCCTTTGTGATAGGAATAGTAGGGGTTATAGCTACGCTTTGTATTGATTATAATACATTTGGAGAAGCATATAAAATTATATATGTAGTCTCAATAATACTATTACTATTGGTCTATGTTCCTGGTCTAGCCGTTGACTCTAGTTTAAGGGGTGGTGCTAGAAGTTGGATAAGCTTGGGTGTAATTGACCTTCAGACTTCTGAAATAGCAAAACTTGGGTTTATTTTATCCTTTGCAAAATATATTGAGGGAAAATATGAGAAGCTTGAGTCATTTAAGGACCTCATTGGACCAATACTTTTTATTTTACCCTTTCTAATATTACTTTTGAAGCAGCCGGATTTAGGGTCAGCCCTAGTATTTGTAATAATTGCCTTTGGGATGATTTTTATTGCAGGTATCAATATGAAGATGGTAATATTTAGTATTCTAATAGGTCTTTCCTCTATGCCTTTAGTTTATAATTTTTTAAAAGACCACCAAAAGAATAGAATTGATGCCTTTTTAGACCCATCCCATCCCAGTAATTATCAAGTTCAACAATCAAAAACAGCAATTGGTTCAGGAATGGTATATGGTAAAGGGATATTTAGGGGAACATTTCACCGAGGCGACTTTTTACCTGTACAAGAAACTGACTTCATTTATGCTGTTTTAGGTGAAGAGCTAGGTCTAATAGGTTGTTCAATAGTACTTCTATTATACTTTGCATTACTTTACAAAATGGTGAATATAGCTAAAGAGTCTAAGGATGTTTATGGTTTATTAATCGTTACGGGAGTTACATTTATGTTTGCTTTCCAAATAATTGAAAACATTGGGATGACTATGGGAATTATGCCCGTTACGGGAGTTACTCTTCCCTTTCTAAGCTATGGGGGCAGTTCTCTTATAACTAGCATGATTGCCCTGGGCTTGGTTCTTAATGTATCTATGAGAAAGAAAAAAATAAGATTTTAAAGATTCCTTATAGTAAGGAATCTTTTTTAACTATTTACATTAAAATTGATTTCAAGCTATTTTAAAATGCTTTAAAGAATAGCTTCTATATCACTGGAACTGGCATAGTGTCATTTCACTAGGGGGATTTGTTCTTAAAGCATATGATTTTTTTCTAGAACTCACATAGAATAATTTAACTTTTGTCCATTTATTGAGCTTTATTGGTAATAAATGAACCTCCTTAAAAATATATTATATAAACTTAGTCTATACATAAGGAGGTTAATTATGGATAAGTCATATAGAAGAAATATAATTAAGAGACAAGGGAAAAACTATTACGGATATAAGAAATATAAATCGGGAATTAAAAATAATAAACCTTCAAGTTTTTATGCAAAGCTTTTAAAACAAATCTTAGTATCGATTATAATAGTATTATTAATAATCTTAATTAAAAGTATTAATGCTCCAATTGCAAAGAGCAGCTCTGCTTTTGTAAGACAGATTGTGTATGCTGAATTTAACTATAAAGAGAGTATTAGTAGAATAAAAGAATATGCGCTAAAATTAAGGGATTATACAATGGAAGCAGTACCCGTTTTTAATAGATTTGGGAGGGAATTAAATTTTTCTCGTCCAATGGATGGCATAATTATATCTTCCTATGGTGAAAACTATAATCCCGTTACAGAAACCCAGACTTTTCAAAGAGGTATAGATATAAAAGCATTGAATATAAAGATTGTTAAATCAATAAATGATGGAACAGTTGAAAAGGTTGGTGAAAGTGATAGTCTAGGAAAATTCGTTAAAATAGATCACGGAGAAAATACATTTTCCCTTTATAGCAATTTAGAAAGAATTTATGTAAAGGAAAGGGAAGGGGTCATACGTGGACAAAGAATTGGTGAAATAGGAGATTTAGATACCTCTTACTTACATTTTGAACTTTGGATTGACAATGATGTGGTTAATCCAGAATTATATCTAGATTATAGTGTAACAGGTATTTAGTTATAAATTTGAAGTAAATATATGAAATTAGGACTAATAACTTAAGTTTTTAAGGTTAGGCATTGAAAGCTGAGGGTGAATAAAGGTTGGTAACAGGACTTTTATATATATTCATATAGATAGTGGGTCTATTTAGGGGAATAAATTCTATTAATAATTAGTAAAAGATGTTAAAATGTTATATATCAATATATAGAGACACTATATGTAGTAATAAGTTTTTTAAAGATAGTAATTATTCAATTTGTTTAGATATTAAATTAATAATTTTACTTAAATCCTTAACATAAAAAATAAATTTATAAACTATGCACCTTAAATATGTAAAAAGGGTGTATAATATAGGATAGTGCCATACTAAAGATAAGGATACTATTCCAAGGAGGAACACTAATGAATGAAAAAGTAGAAGAAATACTATACAAAGTCGAAAAACCTAGTAGATATATTGGTGGTGAAATAAATAGCTACAAAAAAGTAATAAATGAAAATATGATAAGATTTGGGTTTGCTTTTCCCGATATATATGAAGTAGGGATGTCTCACCTTGGGATGCATATTATTTACAATTTACTCAATGAGTTAGATGATATATATTGTGAAAGAATATTTGCACCATGGGTAGATATGGAAGAAATATTGAGAAAAGAGGATTATCCATTATTTACAATTGAAACCCATAGCTCAATTAGTAATATGGATATTATTGGTTTTACTTTACAGTATGAGCTTAGCTATAGCAATGTTTTAAATATTTTAGACCTTGGAAAAATACCCTTTAAAAGCTCTGAACGGGACGAGTCCCATCCAATTATTATTGCTGGGGGACCTTGTGCTTACAATCCTGAACCCCTTGCCGATATTGTTGATATTTGTGTACTTGGTGAAAGTGAAGAATTATTAATTGAGATATGCAATGTCTATAAAAAAATAAAGAAGGAAGGCTTTGTAAAGGATAGATTTTTACAAGAGGTTTGTAAAATAGAAGGAGTTTATGTGCCGAGTTTCTATGAAGTTAAGTATAAGGAAGATAATACAATTAGATTTGTTAAACCCAAGAAAGAAGAATACCCTGCTAAAATAAAGAAAAGAATAATAAGGGAGCTTAATGAGGCCTTCTATCCTGAGAAGGTAATAGTTCCCTTTGCTGATGTAGTACATGATAGGGCAATGATTGAAATTTTTAGAGGATGTACTAGAGGTTGTAGATTTTGTCAAGCTGGAATGATATATCGACCCATCCGAGAAAGAAAATCTGCTAGGGCTTTGGAGTTAGCTGATAAATTATTGAAAAATACTGGCTATGAAGAGATTTCGATATCGTCCTTAAGTACAAGTGATTATTCTGAGTTAAATGAATTGGTCAGGGGATTAATTAAAAATTATGGAGATAAAAAAATAGGTCTTTCTGTACCCTCAATGAGGCTAGATTCTTTCTCTTTAAAACTTATAGAAGAGATTCAAAAAGTAAGGAAAACTGGTCTTACATTTGCTCCCGAAGCTGGAACTCAAAGATTAAGAGATGTTATAAATAAGGGTGTGTTAGAAAAGGATTTAATAGAAGCGGTAACCAATGCCTTTGGATTAGGGTGGAGTACTGTTAAATTGTATTTTATGATAGGGCTGCCGAGGGAAAACTATGAGGATATAGATGGAATAGCTGATTTAGGCAGAAAAGTAGTCCAAGCTTATTACGACACACCTAAAGAAAATAGAAAAAAGGGTCTAAAGGTTACAGTTAGTACCTCCTCCTTTGTACCCAAGCCTTTCACCCCCTTCCAATGGGAGCCTCAGGATAAAATTGATACCTTAGTGGAAAAACAAAACTATCTAAAGGGTAAATTGAGGCATAAAAATATTACATATAATTATCACGATTCTAAGACAAGCTTTCTTGAAGGAGTATTTGCTAGGGGAGATAGAAGGCTGGGAGAGGTCTTAATAAAAGCCTTTAACAAGGGATGTAGGTTTGATGGCTGGCAAGAGCATTTTTTATATAATAATTGGATGGAAGCATTTGAAGAGTGTGGAATAGACCCTTCCTTTTATGCAAATAGGAGAAGGGAATACGATGAAGTATTACCTTGGGACCATATAGATGTAGGGGTTACTAAGAAATATTTGATAGATGAGAATGAGAAGTCTAAGGAAGAAAAATTAACTAAGGATTGTAGGATTAGTTGTACTGGTTGTGGAATAAATAGTGGTTTTATAGGCGGTGTTTGTTGATGTATAAGATTTTAGTTAAGTTTACTAAACAGGATAGGATGAAATTTCTTTCTCATCTAGAGCTAATTAGAGTAGTTGAAAGAGCCCTTAGAAGAGCTGATATAGCATTAAAATTTTCTCAAGGATTCAATCCGCACCCTAAGATATCCTTTGCAGCTCCATTGGCCGTAGGAGTTTCGAGTGAAGGAGAGTATTTAACGGTGGAGATTGAAGAGAAGATAGATTCTAATGATTTTCAAAAAAAGCTTAATATGGAATTGCCAAAGGGCATAAAATTTATTAAATGTAAGTATGTTGATACTAAGACTAAATCTCTTATGAGTATAGTTGAAGATTCTACTTATGTTGTTAAGTGCTATACACAAAGAGATTACCAATATAATGAAATAAGTAGAATATTAGAAAAATTTCTACAGAGAAATGAAATTTTTTATGAAAAGGTGGGGAAGAAAAATAAAGTAAGAACTGTTGATATTAGAAAGCATATTAAAGAGGCTATAATTCTAGCCTTAGAAGATAAAGAAATTATTTTTAAAATAACTACTTCAACAGGAAGTCAAGGAAATCTAAAACCAGAAATTGTTATAGAGAAATTAGTTGAGCTAGAAGGAGTAGCTATGGATTTAGAAAAATTAAGGGTACATAGATTAGAAACCTTTTCGTCAAAGGGAGATAGAAAGCTAATCCCAATTGATTCAATAATTTGATTTTTAGGGTGGGAAAGCAATGAATAAGATAGTAGTTGATTCTGGACTTAGCCAAAGTCGTGTTTCATTATTAGAAGATGGAGAATTAGTTGAATATTATATTGAGAGCAGAAACTTCAAGAGGCATGTGGGAAATATCTACAAAGGTAGGGTAAAGAATGTCTTGCCTGGCATGCAAGCAGCCTTTGTGGATATTGGATTAGAAAAAAATGCTTTTTTATATGTTAAGGATGCAATTCCCCAGGAAATATTTGATGATAAAAATATATCCTCAAAGGATATTTCAATAAGGGAAGTCGTTAAAAATGGACAGGAGATAATAGTTCAAGTTATTAAAGAACCTATAGATAGTAAAGGTGCACGGGTAACTACACAGCTTTCATTTCCCGGGAGATACTTAGTGTTAATGTCTAATGTTGATTACATAGGAATATCACGTAGAATTGAAGATGAGGATGAAAGAGATAGACTTAAAAGGATTGCTGAGGAAATTAAACCCAAGGGTATGGGCTTAATAATGAGAACGGAATCGGAGAATAGAGAAAAGCATGATTTTGAAGAAGATTTGAAATACCTTTTAAAACTTTGGCATAAGATTGAAAAGGAAAAAAAACTAGGCTTTCCACCCAAAATAATATATAAGGATTTAGATTTAATTCATAGAACCATTAGAGACCTATTTACCGATGATATTGAAGAGTTAGTTATCAACGATAGGGAAAATTATAATAGGATTATAGAATTCTTAGATATGATTTCTCCAAAGCTTAAAAGTAGAGTGAAGTATTATGACCCAGGAATAGATATTTTTAGCTATTATGGCATTGAGAAAATGATAAGGAATGCATTAAGCAGGAGAGTATGGTTAAAAAGTGGAGGATACATAGTAATAGATAAAACTGAAGCCCTTACAATTATTGATGTAAATACGGGAAAATATGTTGGTACCACTGATTTAGCCCAGACCATTATTAAAGTAAATAGGGAAGCAGTTAGGGAAATAGCTAAGCAAATTAGACTAAGGGATATAGGTGGAATCATTATAATCGATTTTATTGACATGCCTAAAAAGGATGATGAGGAAAATATATTAGAGCTTTTATGTGAGGAGCTGTCAAAGGATAGGGTAAGGACAAATATATTAGGCATGACAGGACTTGGCCTTGTTGAAATGACTAGAAAAAAAGTTAGAAAGCGTATTAGCTCAATCCTTGAAAGGAAATGCCCATATTGTGAGGGACTAGGAATGGTTTTTACTCCAGAGACGGTCATTAACAATTTAGAAAATCAGCTAAGAAGAATATCATTGCATACCAATTCCGAAGCGGTAATAGTAGAGCTTAATAGAGAGGTTAAAACCGTTTTAGTCAATGACATGAAAGAATACTTAGAAAGATTAGAGAATGAATTAAACTTAAAGGTGTTCATTAGAGAAAATGATAGGGTACATGTTAATGACTATGAAATTGTACATAAAGGGAGATTGAGTAAAGTAAAGGATATTTTAAGTGAAAGGGTTAAAGGTTAAAATTATTGACATTCTTTTTTAGCTGTGATAACATATATGTGTTGTGGATACTGAACCTGCTGGTTCATATCCTTTGTAGCCGCTCGAATCGGGTTTTAAAACCCTAGAGCTATGGAAATAATAACTCTGGGTTACCTGGATTTGGCGAGTCTGGATTGAGGAGGTGTAAAAATGTACGCAATTATTGAGACTGGTGGAAAGCAGTATAGAGTTCAAGAAGGAGATACTCTATTTATTGAAAAAATTGAAGCTGCAACTGGTGAAACTGTTAGCTTTGATAAAGTTTTAGCTGTTTCCAATGAAGGAAACCTATCTGTTGGTACTCCCTTTGTTGAAGGTGCTAAAGTAGAAGCTTCTGTAGTTGAGCAAGGTAAAGGACCTAAAATCATTGTATTTAAATACAAATCTAAAAAAGACTATAGAAGAAAACAGGGTCATCGTCAGCCACATACAAAAATTAAGATTGAAAAAATTAGTTCTTAAGGCTATAAAGTATGATAACAATAAAAGTTATTAGAAATAAAGAAAAGAATGTAGTATCCTTTAGTGTGCAGGGACATGCTAATGCCGATGAAGCTGGGAAGGATATAGTATGTGCTAGCATATCTATTCTTAGCCAAACTATAGTGCTAGCTCTCGACCAAGTAGGAAAGATAGATGTTACATATGAAATGGATGAAGGATGGCTTTTGTGCCAGATTCCTGATAACATCGATGATATTCAAAGGGAGAGGGCAAATATAATTATTGATACTATGATTATTGGAATAAAAGGAACTTCAGAAATGTATCCTGATTATATAAAGCTTCAAGATGAGGAGGTGTGAAGCTATGCTATTTAAAATTAATCTTCAGCTGTTTGCCAGTAAAAAGGGAGTAGGTTCTTCTAAAAATGGTCGTGATAGTGAGTCCAAGAGACTAGGTGTTAAAAGAGCCGATGGGCAATTTGTCAATGCTGGAAGTATTCTAGTTAGACAAAGAGGAACAAAAATACATCCTGGTAATAATGTTGGAAAAGGTGGAGACGACACACTTTTTGCTAAAGTGAATGGTGTTGTTAAATTTGAAAGAAAAGGTAAAGTTAAGAAACAGGTTAGTGTATATCCTGTAGAGGAAGCTCAAGTACAATAATTTGGACCAAAGCCCATACTTTTTTAAGGTATGGGCTTTTATAATATAAAATTTACTAAAAATTATAGAAATAAAAAATTTCTTGTTGATTTTTTAAAAACCATATTGATGTTATAAATCATCGATGTATTACATAATGATGATAAGGGAAAACTAGATTAGGGTTATTGAAAAAGTAGTTTTTAAAGAAATATTTTTATTTCTTAATTTTCGAGTATAACAGCTTGGAACTTTATGAAATTATTGGTATAATTATTTTGGTAAAATATACTATAGAGTTTTTTATTAAAGACAAATTTAAAGGTGATAGGAATGTTTGTAGATAAAGCTAGAATATTTGCTAAAGGTGGAAAGGGAGGAAATGGTGCGGTTTCCTTTCGTAGAGAAAAATATGTGCCCACAGGAGGCCCAGATGGAGGCGATGGAGGCCGGGGGGCCAATATAATATTTGAAGTAGATGAAGGATTAAGGACTTTGATGGACTTTAGGTATAAAAAAAAGTATGAAGCTATGTCAGGAGAAAACGGAAGCCGTAAGAACAGATTTGGTAAGGATGGAGAAGATTTAATTTTAAAGGTGCCTCCTGGGACTATTGTAAAGGATGAAGAGACAGGGATAGTTTTAGCAGATTTAACTGAAAACGGTCAGAGAGCCATAATTGCAAAGGGTGGAAAGGGAGGTAAGGGAAACGTTCATTATAAAACCTCTACTAGACAAGCACCTAACTTTGCTGAGGCTGGAGACTATGGCGAAGAACGATGGATTATACTAGAACTCAAGCTCTTAGCCGATGTAGGACTTGTAGGGTTTCCAAATGTGGGTAAATCTACTTTGCTTTCTGTGGTAACAAAGGCCAATCCCAAGATTGCTAATTATCACTTTACAACGATTACTCCAAATCTGGGGGTTGTAAATGTTATTGAAGAGAAATCCTTTGTTTTAGCCGATATTCCCGGACTTATTGAAGGTGCCCATCAAGGAGTAGGATTAGGTCATGAGTTTTTACGTCATGTAGAAAGGACAAAGCTTTTAATACATGTAATAGATATTTCAGGAATTGAAGGACGTGACCCTATAGAAGATTTTGAAAAAATTAATAGTGAGCTTAAGCGATTTAATCCCGTCTTAGCCTCTAGGAAGCAAGTAATTGCTGCTAATAAAGTAGACCTTTTAGAGGATGAGGAGAAATTAAAGGAATTTGAAAAAGCTATGAATGCAAAGGGATATAAAGTATTTCCCATATCTGCTGCTATTAAAAGGGGATTGAAGGAATTGATGCTCTATGTAACTGAACTTTTAGATAAAATAGAGGATGTAGAAATAGAAAATGTAGACCCTAACCATAAGATATTTAAATTAGAGAAAAAGGATAAGGATGAATTAATTATCAAAAAAGAAGGACATGATTATATAATAAAAGGCAAAGCTATTGAGAAGTTAGTTTATTCTACGGATTTTACCGATATAGACTCTATAAGAAGATTTCAAAGTATTTTAAAGAAAAGAGGTGCCTTTGAGGAGTTAAAGAAGCTAGGAATAGAAGATGGAGATACAGTGAAAGTCTATGACATAGAATTTGAATTTTACGATTAAGGAGAGGGTTTTATTGTTAACAAGTAAGCAGAGGTCCTATTTAAAAGGTTTAGCCAATAATATTGATGCTGTATCCCACATAGGCAAAGAAGGAATATCACAAGCTTTTTTAAGGCAGTTAAGGGATACATTGGAGACACGGGAGATAGTTAAGGTAAATATACAAAAAAGTAGTATTTTAGATACAAAGGAAGCAGCAAATGAAGTTGCAAGATTAACTAACTCAGAGTTTGTTCAAGCTATTGGGAGGAAATTTGTTCTTTATAAAAAATCATATGAAGACCCTAAAATTGAATTGCCAAAGTAGGAATTAAAATAGCTTAACCTTTAATGTTTTGATAAAATATAATAATACACTATGGCCTCAAAAGGTTGGAGGAAGAAATGAAAAAGATTGGATTAATGGGAGGAACATTTGACCCAATTCATTATGGACATCTAGTGCTAGCAGAACAGATACGAGCCCAATTTAATTTAGATATGGTATACTTTATACCTGCGGGCATTCCACCCCATAAGCAGGATAAAAATATATCCAGTAGTAAGCATAGGTATTTTATGACTTTATTGGCAACCATAACAAACCCCTATTTTGAAGTATCGAAGATTGAGATTGAGGATAAAAATATATCCTATACAGTAAACACTATCGAGAAGTTTAAAGAAATAATTCACAAAGATGCTGAATTATACTTTATTACAGGGGCTGATGCAATATATGAACTAGAGACTTGGAATAGGGTAGGGAAGCTTTTAACTCTGTGTAATTTTATTGCAGCAAGTAGACCTGGAATAGATGAAAAAAAGCTTAGGGAAAAAATAGGGGAGTTAAAAGAAAAATACGATGCAAATATTATAGTAACAACAGTTCCTGCACTAGCTATTTCTTCTACTGATATAAGAGAGAGAATAAGTTTAGGTAAAAGTATAAAATATATTGTGCCAGAATCTGTGGAATATTATATTTATAAAAATAAACTATATATAGATAACCAATTTTAAGGATTAGTAGACATTTAAAAAAAGCGTGTAGAAATAAATGTAAGCAATATATTTGAATTTCTGTATATATAGGGGTGGTAGAGGTGGAAAAATTAATTGACTTAGAATCAGTGAAATTAATTTTAAAGGAGAGATTGAAGCCCAAACGATATCTTCATTCTATTGGAGTTTCCAATACTTCTGTGAGGCTTGCCAAACTATATGGAGTCTGTGAAAAAAAGGCTGAGATTGCTGGAATCTTACATGATTATGCTAGAAATTTATCCCATGATGAACTGAGTCAGTATATAAATGAATTTAAAATAGCAACCGATGAAGTTATCGACACCCAAGTAGACTTGGCCCATGGTTTAATTGGAGCTGAGCTAGTTAAAAATAAATTTAATATTGAGGATGAAGATATTCTTAACGCAATAAGATATCATACCACTGGAAGAAAGCATATGTCTAAACTTGAAAAAATTATATATTTAGCAGACTATATAGAACCAAATAGAAAGGCTGCTGAAGTAGAAAAAATTAGGAGCATTGCTTTATATGATCTGAATAAAGCAGTACTTATGGCATTAGATAACTGTATAAAATATGTGATAAAAAAAGGGCTGCTATTACATAATAATAGTATTCTAGCTAGAAATAGTCTAATTTTAGAAAGGATTTCAGTAAAAACTTAGAAGAAATAATTAGGAAGTAATGGAGGACATTAGAATTGATTTATTTTGTTTTATTCCTATTTTTACTTGGATTAATAATTATAATAAAAGGGGGAGAGTTATTTGTCAATGCATCAGTATGGTTTGCAACTGTTACAGGAATTCCCACTATTATTATAGGTGCTACAATAGTAAGTTTAGCCACAACCTTGCCAGAGTTGTTTGTTTCTGTATTTGCATCAACCCAGGGCTCTCCGGACATGGCTATTGGTAATGCAGTAGGCTCTACGATTTGTAATATAGGACTAATTCTTTCTACAGCAATTCTTTTTGCACCTAGTGAGGTTAATAGAAAGCATTTTAGTGAAAAGGGCTTACTTATGATAATTTCAACGATATTATTGCTGATTTTCAGTATAGATACCCTGCTGACCAAAGTCGAGGGAATTATACTATTTGTAGTTTTAGCCATATTTATTAGGTTAAATTTAAAGCAGTTTAGACTAAGCAATATACTTGTGAAAAATAATAGGAAAAATAAAAAGGTAAGTGCCAGTATATTGATAAAAAATCTTCTTAAATTTGTAATAGGAACTATATTTATTGTTATTGGAGCCCAGCTTTTAGTAGATAATGGAAGAGATATCGCTGAGTTTTTTAACGTTCCTGAACAAATTATTAGTTTAACCTTAATAGCACTGGGAACATCTCTACCAGAGCTCACCACTAGTATTACAGCAATAGTTAAAGGTCATGAAGGAATTTCTGTAGGGAATATTATAGGTGCTAATATATTAAATAACACAATGATATTAGGGACAGCTGCTTTTACAACGGAACAGGGACTTGTTATTGGTAAAAGAGATATATTATTTTTAGCAAGGAACTTTAAAGATGTTCCCCAGACCCTCTACGTTGATTTACCAGTAGCCCTTTTATTAATGTTAATCCTAGTTATTTCAGGAATATATAATAGGAAGCTTAACAGATCTACTGGGTTAGTATTGCTTTTGATTTATATAGGATATTTGACCTTCTTAGGGTATAATGCATTTTCAGCATAAATATAGAACTGCTTTTCATGTAAAGTTTCAAATAGAGACAAATGTTTTTGTTCAAAATATAAGGGAGGATAATGAATGGCAAAAATAGAGAGAGGACTTGCTATTGATATATGTAAAAGTATAGATGATAAAAAAGGAAAGGATATTGTTTTATTAGATGTAAGTAATCTTACGGCTTTTGCAGAATACTTTGTAATAGCAACAGGAAATTCTAAAAAACATACGATTGCTTTAGCTGATGAGATTGAAAAAAAATTGTCTAAAAATAGTGTGTTTGTAAGCCATAAAGAGGGCTATAAAGAAGGAAGCTGGATACTAATGGATTATTTAGATGTAGTTGTCCATATATTTAC
Organism: Clostridia bacterium; assembly: GCA_022361035.1. Lineage (GTDB taxonomy): Bacteria > Bacillota > Clostridia > Peptostreptococcales > Caminicellaceae > JAKSBP01. Next base: position 10,163 of record JAKSBP010000057.1, on the reverse strand, counting down.
TGAGGAAGAAAGAACCTTTTATGATATAGAAAGAATTTGGAAAGGTGCAAAATATGTTGAATTAGATATTGACATGGAATCATAAAATTATTAAAATAAATACTAATAAAGAAAATTAAATATGGTAAAGATAATCCCTTTTAAATCTTAATAAATCCTTTAAAGAAAAGAAGAGGTTAGATTTTAAAGGCGAACATCCATATATTTAGGAGTAGTAGAAGGTTAATCTATTTAAGGAGTTATTCATTTCTTATATAACTCTCAGAGAGTCGATGGTTGGTGGGAATCGATATAGTTTTCTTTTGAACTTGCCTAAGCTATTTTGATAATCAACTCCAAAGTATAATAAATTTTTTCATGAAAAGTGTAGGTTTATCAATTGTTTTCTAAAGAAATTTATTGTAGGCTATTTTTTGGAGAAAAATCCTATGAAAACTAAGGGGTTTTATATTCCTTAAACTTTTATTAAAGGATTGATTTTGATTACACCTTAAGGTTGGTTACCTTTAAAAAACCAGATGAGTGGATATTTATATCAAATAGGGTGGTACCGCGGGAAAACTCTCGTCCCTATATATTGGGAAGAGTTATTTTTTAGGTACTATTTTTTTATATTCAAATTTCCCTAAAAGGGAAGATTAAAGGCATTAAATCCCCTTAATTTAAATCATATCTTGAAAAAAGGAAGCCTCAGAGTCTACTTTCGTTTTTTAAGTTTGTAAGTCACATATCTATAAAAGACATTGGTGCTTAAAATAAATTTTTTCATAATAATGAGGATTTATACATCTTTTGAGAAATGTATTATATCTATTTTTACATTTAAGGACCAGTTATATTATTATTTAAATATTTTACTAAATAATAGGAATGCTAAATTGTAGGAGGTATTTTAAGTGGGTAAATATAATTTTAGTGAGATTGAAAAAAAGTGGCAAGAGAACTGGGAGAAACTAAAGGCCTTTAAGGTTGATGAAAGCTTTGAAAAGGATAAGTATTATTGCCTTGAGATGTTTCCATATCCTTCTGGAAAGCTGCATATGGGCCATGTTAGAAATTACTCTATTGGAGATGTAATAGCTAGGTTTAAAACCATGAATGGTTACAATGTTCTCCATCCCATAGGATGGGATGCTTTTGGACTTCCAGCAGAAAATGCTGCTATTAAGCATAATATACATCCAGACAAATGGACGAAGGAAAATATATCTGAGATGATTAGGCAGTTAAAGGAGCTTGGAATAAGTTACGATTGGGATAGAGAGGTTACAACATGTCTACCTGATTATTACAAGTGGACTCAGTGGATATTTTTACAATTCTATAATAATGGATTGGCATATAGGAAAAAGTCTCCTGTCAACTGGTGTACATCCTGTGAGACTGTTCTTGCCAACGAACAAGTTGTTAATCATAAATGTGAAAGATGTGATACAATTGTTATTAAGAAAAATCTTGAGCAATGGTATTTCAAAATCACAGATTATGCAGAAAAATTATTAGCCGATTTAGCAAAGTTGGACGGATGGCCTGAGAAAGTAAAAACTATGCAGGAAAATTGGATAGGAAAAAGCTACGGAGCAGAAATGAAATTTAATATTGAAGGTAGTGATAAATCCCTAGAGGTATTTACCACTAGACCCGATACCATTTTTGGGGTAACCTTTATGGTTTTAGCTCCAGAGCATCCTTTAGTAAAAGAGCTGGTACAAGGGACTGAATATGAAGGCGAGGTTTCTAAGTTTGTAGGAAGACTTAGTTCTATGTCAGATATTGAAAGAACTGCCAGCAACGTAGAAAAGGAAGGGATATTTACTGGGAAATATGCCATAAATCCACTGAATGACAAAAAGATACCGATTTATATTGCAAATTATGTATTGATGGATTATGGAACTGGTGCAATTATGGCTGTACCAGGTCATGATGAGAGGGATTTTGAATTTGCTAAAAAATACGATATTGAAATTATACCAGTAATAGGCCCTGAGGATTTAGATGATATTGGAAACTTGGATTTACCTTATACTGAATCAGGAATAATGATAAATTCTGATAGATTTAATAATCTAAAGAGTTCTGATGCTTCGGAGAAAATAGGTGAATTTATTGAAGAGAATAATCTTGGTAAGAGAACAATTAATTTTAGACTTAGGGATTGGCTTATTTCTCGTCAAAGATATTGGGGCACTCCCATACCTGTAGTTTATTGTGATAAGTGTGGGGTAGTTCCTGTACCTGAAGAAGACCTGCCTGTACTGCTTCCTACAGATGTAGTATTTAGTGGAAAGGGAGAATCCCCACTTACAACTAGTGAAACCTTTAAAAACGTCCAGTGTCCGAAATGTGGTGAAAGGGCTAAAAGGGAAACTGATACTATGGATACATTTGTAGATTCATCTTGGTATTTCTTAAGATATACTGACCCTAAAAATGGAAATAGGATATTCGATAAAGAAAAATCAGGATATTGGATGGATGTAGACCAATATATAGGTGGAGTAGAACATGCAATTTTACACCTTCTCTACGCTAGGTTTTTTACCAAGTTCCTTTATGATATTGGGATTTCACCAGTGGATGAGCCCTTTAAGAATCTGTTAACCCAAGGAATGCTTCTTAAAGATGGTGCTAAGATGTCTAAATCAAAGGGTAACATAGTTAGCCCAGCAGAGATTATTTCAAAATATGGAGCTGATACCGCACGATTATTTATATTATTTGCTGCTCCCCCTGAAAGAGATTTAGAGTGGAGTGATACGGCGGTAGAAGGTTGCTATAGGTTTTTAAATAGAGTTTGGAGATTAGTATATGAACTAAAGGAATACAAATCTGTAGAAGGTTTGTCTATTAAAATTGATAATAAAGAAGATAAGGCATTAAACTATGCAGTAAATAATACTATAAAAAGGGTTACAGAGGATATAAAGGAAAGATTCAACTTTAACACAGCAATTAGTGCCGTTATGGAGCTTGTGAATGAGACATATAAGTATAAGGAAATTGATAAGGATAAAATTAATACACCATTGTTGACAAAATCTTTAGAGACTATACTAGTACTTTTATCTCCATTTGCTCCTCACATGACTGAAGAACTATGGAGTCTACTTGGTAACTCTACTAGCATCCATGTACAAAATTGGCCAAAATACGATGATAAAGCTTTAGTAAAGGAAGAGGTACAAATAGTTATACAGGTTAATGGTAAAGTGAGAGATAAAATTGAAGTTAGTAAAGATATTTCTAAGGATGAAGTAGAAAGTATTGCTTTAAATAACGATAGGATTAAATCCTTTATTGACGGAAAGAGTATTGTTAAATTTATTTATGTACCTGGGAAATTAGTTAACGTTGTAGTTAAGTAGTGGAGGGGGAGTTTGATGAGGAAACCAATGCATCCAATTTTGAAAAGCTATATTGCAGTAGTTGATGGTATAGCAAAAACATTTGGTAAAAATTGTGAAGTTGTACTTCATGATTTTAGTAAGATGGATAGATCAATCATAGCAATTGTCAATGGACACGTTACTGGGAGAAGTATTGGTGGTCCATTGCATGAATCACTATTAAAAAATGTTTTAGATAACAATATTAAAGAAGATAAGATAAACTATACGGGAAAAAGTGCTGAGGGAAGAGTGCTAAAATCCTCAACTATGTTTATTAAGGATGAAAAGGAAGAGATCATAGGATGTATCTGTATTAATTTCGATTTATCTGAGCTTATAGTTTCAAAGCGGGTAATAGACGATTTGATTCAGACGCAAACTGTTAAAATGGAGCAAGATGTTGAGGAATCAACCAATAAGGTAAACGATGTATTAACTGAGATTGTTAAGAAAACCTTGGAAAAGTCAGGTAAGCCAGTAGCTTATATGAGTAAGGACGAAAAGGTAATTATTGTTAAGAATTTAGATTATCAGGGGGCCTTCTTAATAAAGGGTGCAATAGACTACGTTGCCAAGGTACTCTGTGTTTCTAGATATACAATTTATAATTATTTAGATGAAATTAGGGTCGATAATAAATAAAAAATATAGGAGGGTAATATTATGGAATTAAAAATAGTACACACAGATAAAGCACCAGGGGCTGTTGGACCTTATTCACAAGCTGTTTTAGCAGGGAATCTATTATTTTTATCTGGTCAAATCCCAATTAATCCAGCTACAGGGGAGTTAGTAAAAAGCAGTATAGAAGAGGAAACAAGGCAATGTCTTGAAAATGCAAAGGCTATTTTAGAAGAGGCAGGAACTACATTAGAAAATGTAATTAAAGCAACGGTTTTTATTAAAGATATGGATCAATTTGGTAGAATAAATGAAGTATATGGTCAATACTTCCATACTCATAAGCCTGCAAGGGCATGTGTTGAGGTAGCTAGATTACCTAAAGATGTAAATGTAGAAATAGAAATGATTGCTGTAGTAAAGTAAGAATAAAGGCGTCTTGCGACACTTTGTTAGTTCTCACTTATTGGCTCTCAGGGTATAAAGTACTTCTTTGAGATTGAGATAAAGAAGTTAGTGGTTAGTAGGTGTATGTCACTCTTTTAAGTGTTTAAATACTTAAAACCTTTTACTGGAGTCTGTATTTTATGTAGAGCTTTTAATACATTTACTTTTAGCTATAAAATTTCTTGCAAAATATGTTTGAGTTTCTAGATAATAAAAAAGCGACTCAGGTGGTTCAGATTTTTGACAAAGGGTTTCAATCGTATGATTGAAGCTCTAATTTTTTTGAGCAAATTAACTAAAGAACAAATAAGAGAATTGATAGCACAGAGTAATATGAAAATGCTGAATTTGTGCTATATAAATATAGGAAGAAATTAGCTAATGAAAGTAACTTGAAAAGTTATGGAAAATTTTATATTTATATTGTATAATGCTTCATATAAATATTTTTTATAAATCAGAATATAAAATATTGAAATAGGGAGTGCTAGAGTATGTACAGACGGTGTTTGATATTTTTATTGATAGTAGCTACAATTTTTTTATCGGCCTGCAATAACCTAGAAAATAGTCAGTCTTCCATACATAAGGAAATGCAAAGAAGTGAGACAGAAGCTGGGATACTTAAAAATAAGGAAGAATACGGTAATATTATAGAGATTGAGGTTATCCTAAATAAAAGTGGCCCCTATGAGGGCAGTGAAATATCCATTAAGGATCATAAAATGATATATGACATTATGTCAATGATAGAAAACGAAAAAGTACTGGAAGGTGATTTTAAAACAAACAAAATGAGTGGAATGGGTAGGAATAACAATAAATTAATTATTACGGGAATAGACGGAAGCAGGAAAGAAATAAAATTTGCATATGATTCTTTCTATGACTTAGGATACATAGAAGTAGACGGGGAAAAAATTGTGATGAATTATGATTTCTTTAGGTATATTGCTGATTTAGAGCAGTATAAGTATGTAAAAACTGATACAAATATTGAACAGCAGGTATTAAAACTGTTTAATGAATATAGCTGGACTGTTGACTATAAAATAAATACTGTAAAAGAAAAATTACCTAAAAATCTTAAACATGGGGCAGGAGAATATCCGACAAAAGTATATTGGGCTTACAATAATGAGCTTTCTAAGGAAATTGAACTTGATTTTACCCATTATCTTGGACGGGATATAGTAGTAGATATTTACAGACTTAGAGAGCCACTGCCAGAGTTTATGGAACCAAGAAAAAATGCTAGGGGAATTGTTCTAAAATATAATGAGGAGATAATAGGAGCATACATAGATGCTGGAAGGCATGATTCCTTTGCCTGTTCTCTGAATAGGAAAAGTTTGAAGGATGTCACGGGTAAGAAATGGGATCAATGGATTACAGATTATATAGATTATGAGAATGAATTGGAAATAAAGCTATCTAAAATGAAACCCGAGGATATTATTAGAGAATATTTCAAGGCATTAGATAGTCATGATATAAAAATGATATGGGGATGTCTGACGAGGAAAAATCTATGTTGGCATTTATCGTCTAATCTAAATAATCAATACCTTTTTAATAATGAGGGTAAATTTGATTACAACATTAAGAGTGCAAAGCTCGTGGAGATAAAAGAATTTCAAAATAAATCAGATATATTGCAATATATGGTTAATGTAGACTTTGATTTTAAAAAACCCATAACAAGTGATGATGGAGTAGCGCCTAGATTTATTACAATAAAGAAAGAATCTGAAAAAAGCGGCTGGAGGATTGAAAGCATTGGTACTGGACCGTGATGGAATGTAGTAAAATGGCTGGTATAGATTTTAATAGCTAGGGGAAAGGTGTAAGACCAGTTAGTAAAAGTCACGAGCTTTTACTAACTGGTCTTGATATGTGAAATAAGTATTATAGATTCTTTTTTTATGCTATACTGAGAACTAATAAAGCATTGGCAGACACTTTGCTTAACCCTACCATCTCCATCTTCTTCTCTTTCTTCTAATTCGTTTAACTGTTATTATGGTTCGCCAAAGAACATAAATAAATAATAAGATAAGGGGTATTCTTAAAGAACTGTTGGGACCTCTAATTGTTCCTACTATTTTAGATAACTGTTTTTCATCTATGAATCTATATGCAATTAAGTTTGTTTCTCCAATAATTTCACCATTTAAACTATAAGTAACCCTTCCTAGAGCTTGACCCTTATTGATAGGAGCTCTTACTTCTGGTTCAATTTCAATGGTTTTCTTGATGTCTCCATAGGTATAATTGTTGGGGATAGTTTTAGAAACACTATTTTGAGTTATCAAATCCAAAGTTTCTTCTACTCCATTGTCGACTGGGATACTTTCAAGAATAGTACCAGAATCTACTAAATTTAGAACATTGAAATTATCAAATCCATGGTCAATTAATTTTCTTGTATCCAGATACACATTTGTTCTTATTGCTTTAAGAACAACGCTTATAAGCTTTCTATTATCCTTAGAGGCACTGGAAACAAGGCATTGCTGCGCCTCACTTGTATACCCTGTTTTAATACCATCAACTATATCATATTTAATATCAATTAATTTTCCATTGTATCTTATCTTATTCCTAGGGCCTACGCCCCAAAGGAGTCTATTTCTATTTCTAAAATATCTAATTTCAGGGGTTTTTTCAGTTTCAGGTATTTGATACCTCTTAGTCTTTGCGATTTCCTTAAATTTTGGAATTGTCATAGCATACTTTGAAATCATAGCTAAATCATAGGCCGTACTGATATGCTTCTTATCCGGCAGCCCATGGGGGTTTGTAAAATTAGTATTTAGGGCTCCTAATTCCTTAGCCCTTTTGTTCATTAGTTTAGCAAACTCTTCCACACTTCCAGAGATGTGCTTTGCTAATGCTGTGGCTGAATCGTTTGCCGATTCAATCATTAAAGAATATAGTAGCTGCTCTACAGTAAACTTTTCACCTTCTTTGACATATATGCGGCTGCCATCAGTAAAGGGTGTTTCTTTATCTATAATTATCCTATCATTGAGGTTGGTATTTTCTAGAGTCAATATAGCTGTCATAACTTTTGTAGTACTGGCAGGGTACATAGATTTATGGGCATTTTTTTCAAATAATATATCACCTGTTGAAGAATCGATTAAAATTGCACTTTCAGAAGATATATTGACTTTATTGGTTGAAGAAGCAGAAAAACTAATAACTGTAGAAAATATTAGAATGTTAATTGCTAAGATTATTGTAAATAAACGTTTCATACTTTCACCCCTACTTAAATATTGTTGTATACTATACAAACTTAATGGCTTAGACTCTTCTAAAAATATAAGTATATTTAGAACTGAAATCAGAATATATGGTATTAAATTTTAAAATAAGGCAATTATGGATTTTACGGACACTTAATAGTATAACAGAAAAGTAAGAAAAAATTAAGGATTTCTAGTAGATTAAAGAAGGTTAAAGAAATGAAATATAGAAATTATAACTATTAATTCTAAACCTAAATGATGGTTTAATGCTAATAGAAGGTAATATTTTTAGCAAAATAAGAAATAGGAGGCTTAAATCCATGAAAAAGCTAACCAAAAAGGAAGTTATATTGATTATAATATTTATTGTATCCGTTGTGTTTTTTAATATTAAAGAATTTAGAGTCAAAATGAATGAAAAGCTTGTAATTAATGAAAAATTAAATGAAAATGATACCAGGGAGTCTCAGGAAAAGGATATGATGAATGAAGATAACAGCTTAAAGGATACCAGTAATAAAATTGTAGAGCCCTTAGAAATTAAGGTTGATATATGTGGTGCGGTTCAAAAACCAGGAGTTATAACCTTGAAAGAAGGAGATAGATTAGAGGACGCAATAAGGGAGGCCGGTGGACTTACGGAAAAGGCAGATATATTTAGAATCAATCGGTCGGAGATAATATATGACGGTAAAAAAATCATTATTCCTGAGGTTGGACAGGATATTAACATAGAATTAATTGGAACCATGAGTACATTGGAAAAGGATAATAAAATAAATATAAACATTGCATCAAAGGAGGAATTAATGAAATTAGATGGAGTAGGTGAATCAATAAGTAAGAGGATAATAAAATACAGACAAGAAAATAAGGGCTTTAAAAGTATTGAAGATATTATGAATGTCAGCGGTATAGGGGAGAGTAAGTTTGAACACATTAAAGATAGTATAAAAGTAAAGTAAAGTATGATAATATATATGTGTGATTGAGAATGTTAACTTACTACAGCAGCCACAGAGAATCCTTTAGGCTCATGCTATAAATCTGTTTTATAGATAGATAGTAGAAGGTAAAACAGATTTATAAAAATCGCTCTAAAGGAAACCTCAGAGTCTGCTTTCGTTTATTAAGTTTGTTAGTCACACATCTATATATATTTGTGTGAAATCTAACTAAATCCTATTTTGAAGTCACAAATAAAGGGTATTGAGTAAAAGAGTAAAACCTACTTAATTATATAGGAGTTTTGCTTAAAGGTTTTGAGATCAATTTTAATATTAAAAGGATTGGAGGTGGTAATCATGAAAGATTTAAAAGGCAAAAGACTGACTGAATTGAGTAGTAGCTCTGGCTGAGCATCTAAAATAGGTCCTGAGACCTTGGCACAGGTTCTGTGTCAATTACCACCAGTTACCAGTGAAAAACTGCTAGTTGGAATAGATACCTCTGACGATGCTGCCGTATATAAACTAGGGGAGGATACGGCTTTAATACAAACCTTAGACTTTTTTACACCAGTAGTAGATGATCCCTATACCTTTGGTCAAATAGCCGCCACAAATTCTTTGAGTGATATATATGCAATGGGTGGGAAACCAATATTAGCTTTAAATATAGTATGTTTTCCAAGTTGCTTGTCTATGGATATATTGACTGAAATTCTTAAAGGTGGAGGCGACAAGGTAAGAGAAGCAGGAGCCCTATTAGTTGGAGGACATACAGTGGATGATAATGAGCCTAAGTATGGTTTATCTGTAACTGGAACAATTCATCCCGATAAAGTAGTAAGTAATTCAGGGGCTAAGGCTGGTGATGTATTAATTTTAACAAAGCCCTTAGGTCTTGGAATATTAAATACAGCAATAAAAGCCCAAATGCTAGATGAAAAGATTCAGAAAAAGGCAATAGATATAATGGTTAGCTTAAATAATATTGCTGCCCAAGGGATGAATATGACGGGAGTTAATTCCTGTACAGATATCACCGGGTTTGGACTGTTAGGACATGCCTACGAGATGGCAAAGGGAAGCGATGTATCCATAATAGTAGATTCAGAATCGATTCCCATTATTGAAGGTACCGTAGAAAATGCTCAAATGGGGTTAGTGCCGGCTGGAGCATATAGAAATCAAAGCTATTTAGAAGATAATATAGAATTTAAAGACGATGTACCCATATATATAAAGGATATCTTATTTGACCCACAGACATCGGGAGGACTATTTATTTCCCTTCCAAGGGACAGGTCAAAGGAATTATTAGATTTTTACAGTAAAAACTTGAAAACAGAGTTTAGTATAGTTGGTGAAGTAGTTGAGAAACAGGATAAATATTTAATAGTAAGATAAACACCCAAAATCTTATTGGGTGTTTTAGGCTACCCTAAAACTTAAATTTTTTCTTTCTAACTAAAATGAAAACTAAAAGCTGAAGATTTAAGAAG
>JAKSBP010000049.1 GCA_022361035.1 Clostridia bacterium | reverse complement strand
TATATTCTTTGAAGAGAGGTTAAATAAATACCACTACTAAAAATTAATCTATTAGTTGCCTATGGACAGACATACCAACTATTACCCAAAATAATCTATAAATAGAAATCCAAGGTATTCTAACTAAATACCTTGGATCTAAATAAACAATAATTATTATGTTTTATATATTTTTTTAGGAATATTTACACCAATGTATTGACAGACTCGTAAGGGTTGAAAAAGTTGAATTAAATTAACATGTACTTCTTTTACTGTTTTTCTCCTCCCTTTTGTTATTTGTACACTTCTTAATCAAAGTGTGCTTACATTCTACTACATTCTGTTTTCACAATACGAGGTCAGGCTAGAACACGTAATTCAAAGCAACTATTCATTGTTCCATACTTCTTTTGAAACTATTTAAGCTCAACTTATATTAATTGCTTTATATTTCATTACTCCTTTAATAAATTTATTCCTTAATTTTAGTTTTTCACTTTTAAGATATTTACCTTTAATATCTCAACACTTATTTTATATTTATCCTCAAACAATCCACTATCTCCTCTAGCCCTTTTTTATCAAATATCATTTTGTTTATCTCTACTTCAATTTTCTCAAAGCCTCAAGATAAATCATCAATGCTATTTTCCATTACTTCAATATCCATGGATTCTATTTATAAATGTATTTATTACTCTATTTTTATTGATTTTATGTGTTCTAGCCTGACCCTAACCATCCCCTTGTGATTATCAGTATATGATGTACCTTCTTTCTTATTTAGATATCTATATACGATATTTAAAACATCTTTTCTTAGTATTTTAGTTATAATAAAAGGTTAAAATATATTATAGTATTAATCACTTCCTAATTTCTATTCAAAGTAGAATAATCTGCTCTAAAATATACCTTATATTCACTAATTTTAAAATCATATTCCTTTAAAAGCTTAACTATTAAATTTCTAATAGCATTACCGCTTTGGTTTATTTCAACATAAATTTTGTGATTAACCGTTCTTGCTTTTCGCATTGAATTAGGGTTAGTAGAAAAATATTTATTTTTCTTCCCATTCATTTTCTCATTGTTCTCAAAGTTCATGAATTTCTCTTCATCAATAGCCAATAAATACTCGCAAGTCTTAATCAGCATATCCTGCCAAGTGCTTACTTCTATAATTTGATGTTCATTCAATTTAAAGGCAAAAGGCCTCTTATGTGTAAAATTTTCATATAAGGTGTGTTCTATTTTATTATCTACTACATATTCAGCATAATTAGGTATCGTTGTTTTTTCAATTTCTTCCTCTGTTTCTTCATTTATTTCAATTTCTTCAACTTCAAGCATAGTCATAATTTCTTCAATTTTACCTTCATAAGAATGAGCTTCTTTAGCTATATCTGAATATATATTTACACTTTCAAAGTCTCTGTTAGAAATAGCAGCATTTATTTTGTCACCAAATACTTCTATCGTATCATTGATAACTGTCCTAAGTAGATCAAGGCTCTCGGATATATCAATAGCTTTATCTGGACTTTCTTCTTTAACCTTCTCTATCAAATAAGCTAATTCCATAGAGCACCTCCTAATACTTTTCTTGTTCTTCAGCAACTTTTTCTTCGTAGCTGTTAGTTTCTCTTACACAATATACTACTTCATTTGTACACATAAGCTCAGCCTGCTTCATTACAATCTCAATAGCTTTTGGTTGCTGATCTGGTGGATAACCATACTTCTTAAGTAGCCTTCTAATTGTCATACGCATTTTAGCTCTCACAGTATCTCTTAGATTCCAATCTATACTCATATTTCTTTTAATAGAATCTGTAAGATCAATGGCTATCTGCTTAAGAATGTCATCACCTAACACATCCTTTGCAGTATCGTTATCTGCTAAAGCATCATAGAATGCAATTTCATCATCGTTAAGACCTGTATCTTCTCCACGTTTATGAGCTTCATTCATTTCTTTAGCAAGTTCAATAAGTTCTAATATTACTTGTGTCGTTTCAATGGCTCTATTTTGATATTTCAAAAGAGTGTTTTCTAGCATTTCAGAAAACTTCTTAGATTGAATAAGATTTCTTCTTGAAATTGCTTTAACTTTTCCTTTCAATAACCTATTTAAAAGCTCTACTGCTAAGTTTTTATGTTTAAGTCCTTTTACTTCCTCTAAGAACTCATCCGATAGTATTGCAATATTAGGCTTTTGGAGACCTACTTCACCAAGTATATCGATGACTTCTTCTGAAATAATTGATTTGGAAATAAGCTGATTAATCTGAGCATCTAATTGAGATGATGTTTTCTTTTTCTGATCATCAGGTATCATTTTAATTATTCCTGATTTTACAGCTTTAAAGAATCCAATCTCAATATTAAGCTTTTGTGCTTCATCTGTTGTAGCGCATAGAGAATATGCTTTTGAAAGTTCAGTTGTATATTTTAAGAAATCTTTCTTAACTGATTCTTCTTCTCCTAATATAAAATCAATGGTTTCAACTATTGCTTGCATTCTATTACTAGCTTTACCTGTAAAGAATTTACTGTAATCATATCCATGTAACATATCTCTTATAACATCATATTTTTCAAGCATCAATCCCACAGCTACATCTGTATCAATACCAGTATTTTTTCTATCACTTTCTGTATACTGAGTTAATGCACGTTTTAAGCTATCCACAATACCAATGTAATCAACAACAAGCCCACCTGGCTTATCTTTGAATACTCTGTTAACTCTTGCTATTGCTTGCATTAAATTATGACCTTTCATCGGCTTATCAATATACATCGTGCTCATACTTGGAACATCAAAACCTGTAAGCCACATATCACGTACAATAACAATTTTAAGCTCATCATCATTATCTTTCATACGTTTTGCAAGGAATTCTCTTCTTTTCTTATTGCCAATATGAGGTTGTAGTTTTGCATCGTCAGAGGATGAGCCTGATATAACCACTTTAATAGCACCCTTATCATCATCTTGACTATGCCAATCTGGTCTAAGTTTTACTATTGTATCATATAAATCAACGCAAATTCTTCTAGACATTGCAACTATCATCGATTTACCAAAGGAAGCTTTCTGTCTCTCTTCAAAATGATCTACAATATCCTGTGCAATTAGTTCTACCCTTCTTTCTGAACCTACAATTGCTTCTAGACGTGACCATTTACTCTTTAATTTCTCTTTCTGCTCTTGCTCTTGATATTCTGTAATTTCTTCATATTCTGCGTCTACTAAAGGTTTCATTTCTTCTGGTAAATCTAGTTTTGCAATTCTGCTCTCATAGAATATTTTTACTGTTGTTCCATCTTCAACAGCTCTTGTCATATCATAAATATCAATATAATCACCAAATACAGCAGGTGTATTTTTATCACTAAGTTCAACAGGAGTTCCAGTAAAACCAATATATGAAGCATGAGGCAGTGCATCTCTCATATATTTTGCATAACCATACTTAACATTCGCTTCTTCTTTACCTTCAACCACATCTGCATTAAATCCATATTGACTTCGATGAGCTTCATCCGCTATAACAATTACATTTTTTCTATCTGTTAATACAGGAGCACTATCTCCTTTTTCTTCTGGTGCAAACTTATGAATCGTTGTAAAAATAATGCCTCCTGAATCTCTGACTGATAATAGCTCCCTTAAATGACTTCTACTTTCTGCTTGAACTGGTTCTTGCCTTAATAAGTCTTTTGATTTTGAAAAAGTGCTATATAACTGATTATCAAGATCATTTCTATCTGTGATTACCACAATGGTTGGATTATCCATACCTAGTACAAGTTTTCCAGCATAAAAGACCATAGAAAGACTCTTTCCACTTCCTTGAGTATGCCAAATAACACCTATTCTTCTATCCCCTAATTCATCAGTGGCTCTCTTTGTACTTCTAAAAGCTTTGTTAACTGCATGATACTGATGATATCCTGCAAGAATTTTAAATGTATCATTTCCATCAGTTTGGAATAAGATAAAATGCTTAACAATATCTAAGAATATCCTTTTTTTAAACATCCCTTTAATAAGAACTTCTAATTGAGGAATAGATTGAGGAGCAACATCTACTCCATCAATGGTTCTCCACATCATGAACCTATCTTCACCAGATGTCAAAGTACCAGCTCTAGCATTAATACCATCACTTGTAACCATAAAGGCATTATAAGTAAACAGTGAAGGCACTGTCCCTTTGTATGTCTGCAGTTGGTTATATCCTTCACTAATACCTACATCTTCATTAGATGAACTTTTTAGTTCAATAACTACAAGAGGTAATCCATTTACAAAAACTATTAAATCTGGTCTTTTTTCAATTCTATTTTCAATGACAGTAAACTGATTACATACCATCCAATCGTTGTTATGCTCATCTTCAAAATCAAATAGATAAACTTTTTTAGTAACAAAGTCTCCATCCTTTTTAAATGTAACATCTATCCCATCTGTAATCATCTTTTGAAATTCTTTATTGTTTATAATTAAACTTGGACTCTGAGGTATCTTGATTTTTCTAAAAGCTTCTTCTATTCCTTCCCTAGGAATCCCTCTATTAATTCTATACAAAGCATCTCTTAATCTTTCGTCTAGCATCACATCTGAATAATCTTCTCTTTCAGGGTATTCTCCTTCAGGAGAGATTTCAGGAGCAAATACTAAATCATAGCCTAACTCTTCAAACCAATCCATTGTAGCTTGTTCAAGCTCTGCTTCAGTAAAGTTATACATGGTATTCCCCCTTCCATCTTTATTTAAATAATTTTTGAATTAATTTCAAGATCTCAAATGATGTTTTTTTGTATGCTTTGTTGTATGCATACTTTTTTGGATTTCTAAGCCACTCTTACCCACTTGGCATCTCAAGTCTTGTTCTATGGGTAACTTGTTTTTTAATGCTTGCTCTTGCCGATATTCGTTTATTTAAACTTGGCTTTCTAATTCCAAATTTCATAATACTTTACCTTCTGTCTCCAAATTTACTCTTATTTCTCCTGACATGAGTTTGGGCAGGAGAATGTCACGTATTCCTATAAGTTTTTGATTTTCTTGTGTATTTTCACGTATTTCATTAAAAAGTGGCTCTATAAACTCACCAAATTTTTTTAACAAACCTAAATCTTTAGGCATAAATAGTTTATAGTTTTCAATATTTTCTCTACTGACTCTCTGTCTACCTGAAGATCCTGTCATATGTTTGATAGCATATTGTCTAAACGAATCATTTCTTGCAATAACATAAGAAACTGGATGTTTAATTCTATGCTTCATTCTTAACACAATAAATTCTGTTGAACCCCAGCCTATTTTATCTTCATTTAGGAAATCAATGTATGCTGTTTTGCCATTCTCTAAGCATGGAGTGATTCTAGCAAGTAGAGTATCACCATTTGAAAATTTCATACCTCCACTTTTATACACCTTATAAATTACATCATCTAAATTAATAGATGAAGAATTTCCTCTTAATTCTTTCATTGAAACAAATTTATATTCGACACCTTTTTTCAACTTATATTTTGGGTTCACATCAATAATATCTCTCAGTTCAATCTGATGCCACCCCTTAGGAATCATCCCAAGTTCACTTTCTTCCATTTCTCCACCACAAGATTTATAAGGCTGTCCTTTTTCATTAGGAAATTCAAAATTTAAAAACCATTGTTTAAAAATCGCCTGTGTCATTTCTTCTAAGTTCTTGTTAATTTGATTATTGATCTCGATTTTTTTATCTATCTTATATAAATATTCGACAATCTTATTTTGTTCTTCAATCGATGGTAAAAGTATTGGTAATTCCATAACTTTAGACTTGTTAAATTCAACTTGCCCTGTTGAACCTGCTAAATAAGAATTTTCAATAAAGCTCTGATATTCTCTTGTCGATAACTGATACATTAGAAATCTTGAGTTTAAATAATTTTTATTTGTTCTAATAATGGTAACATGTGAATCAGCAAATAGTTTTTTAGGTTGATAATCAAAGTGCAAGGCTCTTCCTACAGTTCCAACTCCTGTTGAATTTAGAACAACATCATTCTTTTTAATAAAATGCTTGTCAGGTACTGGGATTTCTGGATTTTGAAATTTAAAATTTTCTTCCTGTAAATTAAACCACCTTATAGATTTTTGATTAAGTGTTCTTATTTCACTGTATTCTACATATTTAGGTTGTTTACCTCGAGAAATATAACTCGACACTTCATCTAATCTCTTTATATCCCATTCTTCTGGCACCTTTCCCCATAAGAACTCACTAAAACTCATACCCAATCCCCCCTAGATTCTTCCTAATCTCATCTTCTAGATGTCTTGATTTAGCAAAAAGTTCTGCTAGTTCCTCAGTTAGACGAGTCATTTTATCTTCAAATGGCTCTCCACCCTCTTCTGTTTCCTCTATACCGACATATTTACCTGGAGTTAAGATGTATTCATGCTTTCTTACTTGTTCTAGTGTAGTTGATTTACAGAAACCAAGAACATTTTGATATGCTACAGTATCTTCTCCATTTCTCCATGTATGATAAGTATCTGCAATTCTTTTAATATCCTTTTCATCATCTAATACTTTATGAGTTCTATCTTCCATATAACCTAGCTTTCTTGCATCAATAAAAAGTATTTCTCCTGTCCTTTCTCTAAATCTTCTATCCCTTTTATTTTTTGCTAAAAACCATAAACATACTGGAATTTGAGTTGTATAAAATAATTGACCTGGAAGAGTTACTATACAATCTACTAAATCAGCTTCAATAATATTTTTTCTTATTTCTCCTTCAGTTGATGAATTAGTTGACATAGATCCATTAGCTAGTACAAATCCAGCTATTCCATTTGATGCAAGTTTTGAAATCATATGCTGAATCCAAGCGTAGTTTGCATTGTTTGCTGGTGGTATTCCATATCTCCATCTTACATCTTCTTGTAGCCTATTTGCCCCCCAATCCTTCATATTGAAAGGTGGGTTTGCCATGACATAATCAGCTTTTAAACGCTTATGCATATCATTATTAAATGCATCTGCATCTCTTGTTCCTATATTTCCATCTATGCCTCTTATAGCTAAGTTCATTTTACACATTTTCCAAGTTGTAGCTGTGTATTCTTGTCCATATATGTGGATATCATCTCTTCTTCCTGCATGCTCTTCAACAAATTTTTGACTTTGAACAAACATACCTCCACTACCACAACAGGGATCGTATACTCTTCCTTTATATGGCTGTAACATTTCTACTAATAATTTTACAATTGATGGTGGTGTATAAAATGTTCCTTCGATCTTTCCAAATTTACCTAAGAAAAATTCATATACTCTTCCCAGTACATCCTTTGCTCTACTTTCTTCATCTCCCATTTTAAAAGAAAGCATATCAACAAGTTCTCCAAGTTTATGTTTATCTAAAGCAGGTCTTGCATAGTTTTTAGGCAAAACTCCTTTTAATGCTGGATTTTCCCTTTCTATAGCCACCATAGCATCATCAATAATCTGACCTATAGTTGGTAATTTTGCGCTTTTCTTAATAAATTCCCATCTAGCTTGAGGTGGTACATAAAATACATTTACTTCCATATAGGCATCCCTTTCTTCTTCAAATCCATCGCCAGCTTCGACCAATTGATTATATCTTTCTTCAAATGAATCTGATACATATTTTAAAAACACTAATCCTAAAATTACATGCTTATATTCAGAGGCTTCAATATTTCCCCTTAACTTATCTGCCATT
Source organism: Clostridia bacterium (assembly GCA_022361035.1). GTDB lineage: Bacteria > Bacillota > Clostridia > Peptostreptococcales > Caminicellaceae > JAKSBP01. Next base: position 14,475 of record JAKSBP010000049.1, on the reverse strand, counting down.
GACCACAGGGTATCTTCCCATCCTAATTTTACACTTGCCATTGTTATAACCTCCTATTTTAATAATTTTTCGTATATTTCAGTTTTATGAGAAATCCATCTTCGCTCTGCATTCCTTATGGTTTCTACATATAATTCACGCTCTTTGATATACTGTTTAACTATTTGTTCTTGTTTATCAAGTAAAGCTATTGGTATTTCCATTTCTCCAATGTCTTTAGGATTAATATTCATAACCGTTGTTCCCCTTTGAAAACTTCTAATTATAGTAGTTCCAATAGGACTTTCCAAAAATATTTTTACATAATCACTAAGTATATCTCCTTTAAACCTAATAACAATAATATTTGCAGAAGCAATAATCGCCTTGTTTGAACCTTCATAAACTGCTACCTTATTAATAGTTCCTCTACATGTAATCACTAAATCCTTTTCTAAAAGCTCATATCTTTTAATTTTTCTTTCTTCTTCATCAATAGTATCCATATCATCATAAATAATTTGACCGTCTTCAATATTTGATATATTCAGAACATGTATTTTCCCCGGTTGTATATCTTTTTTCATAATAGATTTACCACGGAAAATTTCTGCTACATCTTTTAATTTTACTTTTTCAGTTTTAGATGTTTTAAATTTCTGTACTTCATCTTGATTTTCAGAAAGAAAAAGTTCAACTCTCCAATCAGAATACTTGTTAAAATCATTTATTGATATCTCTTTTTCATCTGTAAGTATAAATTCTTCATTATCTAGCTCTAAGTTCCCTAGCTTAATCTGTTGAACTGTTTTATTTGTAATACCAAGCATATATGTTTTTATTCCAGTGTAAGGTCTAAATGTTCCTTCTGGTAATGTATATATTGATTTAATACTATATTCTGATGTAATATAATTTCTAAGTCTTTCGAAGCTACCGCCTGAGAAAGTAAGTCTTGCAGGAACTATAATATATATCATTCCCTTTTCGTCAATGAGCTCTAATAAATTCTCTACAGCAATCCCCTCTGATTCTCTTGTCATATATTTATTAGATATTTCTTCTACATCAAATTTCATTCCAAAAGTAGGTAAGCAAAGTATTAAGTCCAAGTTTTGCTTTAATAGAAGCCTTTTGTAAACTGATTGATGTATAACACTCACATTTTCAGATTGTATAAAGATTAATTTTAGTAATAAGTACATCAATTTATTTTCTGAAGTTAGAGTGAATGTGATATTCTTAAAGCTTTTTACAACATTCCTTAGACCAACTAAACTCTTTTCTGCATCTGTTATTAACACACTTTTTGCTTCGCTGTCCTCAATAATATCCACCATATAATTTGTTAGATGAACTGGTGCGATAATTGTCCCCATTCGGTCATTCTTATAGGTTTTAACTGCGAACTCTTGTAAGTCAATACTTTTTCCAATATTAAATATTTCTTTAAATAGATCTCTATCCCCTGGAAAATAACCAATTTCTTCTTCAGTTGATTCTTTCATAATTTCATACAACCTATCAGACCAGATCATTTCATCCTCATTTGATAAGAGATTATTTAATATGTAATTCTCTGTTAATTTAACTCTTATTATTTCACGAATCAATTCTTCTTTACTACTAATCTCACGTTGATAGAGTACATTCCAAAATTGCTCAATATTATTAATCACTCTTAACCTCCCTTCATTCCATTATTATCCTACACTAAAAATTATACTGCAAACTATTTAGTATTGCAATACTAAATTTATTTTTATGTTCTATTTTTCTACTAATTTTACAGTGAAATTAAAATTCTTAAGAAATGAGAGGCATTTCAATGCTGTAAACTATACAAATACGCAAAACCATCATTCCTTTTGTACATTTGTGTATTTCTGCGTAAAAGTGCGCATCCCTATAATAAAAAATTCCCTCAAACCCATTATCTGAAGGAACATAAAATATACTTATTAAATTAGCTTCTAAAGTTAAAGTAGCTTGATTTCAACTTCTTCTCTGTCAGTACCACTGGCTCACAAGTGTACTACAGTGCAGCTTCTTTACTCTTACAGCCTGCAACATTATATCTATAAATAGCTCCCATTACCACATGGACAAGGTTCATTTCTTCCTACTTTTTCACCTCTAACTATGGTTTTGATCTTCTCAACTTTATATCCTAAAAGCTTGTATATATCAGAAATATCTTCTTCCTTATCTGGTTCTATGCCAACAATAACCTTCCAATTTTTTTCTTCACAAATTTGCATAATTTCGTTTGCTCTTTCTTCAGATTGTACTCTTGCTACTGCTGATTTTGAATTTGTGCCTAGTTTTGACATAAGGTTCCATCTCCTTCAATTATATATTCCCCTACACAAATATAACTATAAAAAGACTATAACCCCTCTAAAACCATTGAAATTACCATACTTAATTTACTTACGATATATCCTTACCACGCACTCCACATGTGGGGTATGAGGGAACATATCTACACACTTTACCTTATCTACCCTATAACCTGCTTCCTGTATTTGTTTAAGATTTTCTGCTAGAGTTTTGGGGTTACAGGATATATATAGTATTTCCTGGGGCTTAAAGTGTAGAATTTTACTTAATGCCTTTGGATGTACTCCTGCCCTCGGTGGGTCAAGGATGATTATTTCTGGTTTTTCATTTATCTCATCTATTTTTTCAAGTACGTCTCCATGAATAAAATGACAATTATCTAGTCCATTCATGGCAGCATTTTCATTTGCAGCGGTTACGGCTTCCTCAACTATTTCTATACCGATTACTTTCCTGGCCTTCTTAGCGATTATTTGACCTATTGTACCAGTACCACTGTATAGGTCAAATATGGTTTTATTATTAAGGTCATCTATAAAATCTAGAGCCGTTTCATATAGAACTTCAGCTCCTAATGTATTGGTTTGGAAGAAGGAAAAGGGATATATCTTAAATTTAAGTCCAAGGAGCTGGTCATAGAAATAATCACTTCCCCATAGTAATTCTATTTTATCAGCTTTAACAACATCTCCAAGGCCATCGTTATGTATATGTATTATTCCCTTAAGCTCCCCAGCAAGTTGAAGCTCAACTAATGTTTTAGTATAGTCCGATAAATCAATATCTAGCTGAGTAGAAGTAACCAAAGCCACTAATATCTCTCCTGTATTTAAGCCCTTTCTTACTACTAAGTGTCTCAAGTATCCCCTATGGGATTTATTGTTGTAGTGAGGGACATTTCTCTCTAAAAAATATTCAAGACTTGTCTTTAAAATATTATTAAAGTCATCATCTACTAATTTGCACTGTTCTACCGTTACCACAGAATTAAACTGTCCCCTTTTATGCATTCCAAGAGTCATTGCTCCGCCCTTTATTTCGTCGCCGAAGGAATACTCCATTTTATTTCTATAGCCATGTACATTGGGACTTTTTTCAATACCTAAAAACTCATAGCCCTCTATTCCTGCATCATCAATTAGACTTTTAACTAAATCAGCTTTTATCTGAAGCTGCATTTCATAGGGGATAGTTTGCCTTGCACAACCACCACAAAGTCCAAAATGGGAGCAAAAAGATTCTATTTCGTAGGGAGCTGTCTCTAGGACTTCCATTAGCTTACCCTCCGCATATTCCCTACGATTTTTCTTTATTCTCGCCCGTACTTTTTGTCCCTTTAAAGCATTTTTTATGTATATTTTCTTTCCTTCAAGTTCTCCTATTCCCTTCGATGGGAATTCCATGTCTTGTATATATACTTCTATTATTTGCCCTCTTTTCAATCTCATGCACTCCTTGATATAAAGTATGCTATTTCCAAATTAATCTGCAAAATTAAAAATAGAAAGAATTAATTATAGTATAGATAAGTAACATTAATATTCAAAATAAATTTTATCTCTATGATATAATATACCCTAAATTAAATTTAGTAAAGATTACAAAAAAACAACCGGAAAAATAAAATCCGGCCACAATTAAGCAATATTTATATAATTATGGATATAGCTTTCAGCTAGGTTGCATATATCCTCTTTATAGGGCAATGATAGTTCATCTGATATTGCTATTACTCTCATGCCTGCCCGCTTAGCAGCTAAAACACCGGCATAGGTATCTTCAAATACTATACATTCATGGGGTTTGACATTTAAATCCTGTGCCGCCTTTAAAAAGACATGGGGATGGGGCTTTCCTTTTTCTACTTCACAGGATGTCCTTATGGTATCAAATTGTTCATATATACCATGCTTTTTTAAGACCTCTAGGGCCAGTTCCCTTGAGTTGCTCGTAGCAAGTCCTAGTTTAATATTCTTTGCTTTTATAAGCTCTATGAAATCCCTTACTCCGTCCTTCAAAGCTATCCTATTCCTATAAAAATCGAATGCCATTTCATTCCATTCTCTTTTAATTTCTTCTATGGTATCAGCTAAATTAAAGGTTTTTTTAAAGTAAACTGCGGTTTCAGTAAAACTCATTCCTTCAATTTCTTTTTGAAGTCCATCGGGGAGTTCTATACCCCTTTTATCTAGATATTGTATATCTATTTCCTTCCATATCCACATGGAATCTACAATTGTCCCATCTAAATCAAATATTACAGCTTTAATATTTGTTAACATATATACCTCCGTATAAAAATTATCGATACATAATTTTTTATTGGCATAAAAAATAGTCGGATTAAACCCCGACTATATTTTAATACTTTATATGCTTTTAGTCAATCAAAGAAATTACATATTTACTACTTTAGTCATCTCTAGAAGAAAAATCCAACTAAAGATAAACGGGTATAATACCTCAAATCTTTATTCTAAAATATAATATTTATTATACAATTTTATCAATAATTAATTACTGATAAAATTAATTTAAAAATCCATATTGTTAAGCCTTGCAGCTCGTTGGTTTGCTTTATCTAATAGGGACTCTTGATTTACAATAATTCTTTGATGCTCTCCTCTGCCTATTACTCCAATTTCATCATAGGCAACCATTTCAAAGGTTATATTGTTTCCATCAAATTCCTTTATTTTTACTTCTACACTAACAGTTTGTCCTAATATAGTAGCTTTTTCATGAACCACTTGTGCTATTTTTCCAACTGTAATAAGCTCTTCATCAAGTTTATCATCCACTAGCGTAACTGCTGCTTCAATCATTAATGCTACAAGGCTTGGTGTAGCAAAAAGTTTATCTAGCTTTCCACTGCCATAGTTTAAGGCTGTATCCTCCTCTTCCACTACTCTTTGGAGCGTAACATTACTTCCAACTTCAATCTTAGGAACATTTAACATATTTTCTCCTCCCCTCTTAATTATGTATTCTCTGATTTAGTCTGTTATGTTAATTATAAAAGCAATATTATGTATATTTAATTTTATACCTCTAATCCCATTAATTATTCAGAATTTTTTATTATTTTTTCAATTTTATCTACTTTTGACAAAGAAAAAACCTATGGATAGTATTTCTTCCTTAGGCTTTATAAATATATTTAGAAAAAATCTATTATTTAGCGTAATTCCATATCCCTTTTATATGATATCTTGGATTCAACATAGTATTCATTTAGTTTCCTTAGATTAACTACCCATAGATATATCACATATGGTATAAAGGCTAGAAATGCATATGAGATTTGTAACATTAGTATGAAGTTAAACATTCCATGTAATACAGCGGGTACAAGCCATGACTTTCTCAGATATTTTTTCTTTTCACCTTCATCTTTAGCAAATTTTGATAGAGATAAATAGTACCCCATTGTTACTGCAAACAACATATGGGCCGGTACGGAAAATAGTCCTCTATAAAGACCTATATGGGGATTTGCAGAAAATCTAAAAACCACATACATTACATTTTCAACAGTTGCGAATCCTAGGGCTGAAAATATTGCATATACTATGCCGTCGAGCTTTTCGTCAAAGGCTCTACTTTTAAAGGCAGTAAGCAATACAACTCCTCTTTTAAAATACTCTTCTGTTAAGCCAGCTACCACAAAGGCTGTAAAAGCTGTGCCCAGCACACCTGCAAATATATTAACAGACATTAATAACCTTTCCACAAAGGCTGTCGGTATTACAGATAAGGCTCCAAGAGCAAAGACCTTTATCAATAGTATTAAAGGCTCTTTATCATATCTGTCAGTAAAATAAACCGATAGCGCTAGGGCAATTCCCGGCGTTATTGCTATAACAAATAATCTTGTGTTCATCATAAGCATCCTTTCAAAATGGCTTATGATATTATTATTTGTAGAAAAAAATTTTTTATCTTACCATTTGTTTCCAAAGTCTAAGAAGAGCACTATATATTTCTTCCTATTAGCTTTTATCAAAATTAATCAAAATAATATTTATCTTATAGTAATTCTACTTTAAAAATCAATAGATTTTCCCGAAAAAATGTAGTAGCTTGCATTATTTCAAGAAAATCTATCTTAAATTCAATGTAACATGGCTATGGATTAATATTTTTGATTAATATAGGTATCTATTAAAGATTTTTTCATTTCTTCTTCAAAAACACCTTCATCCCTCAGCCTATCTAACATATATTCACTTTTAGAGTGTAAAATAACGTCTTCAAAGTCATACAATACTATTTCATAGAGTTTATGCTTTAAAGCTCTAGATTTAACTTTTATAAAGTAAGCTTTTACGTTTTGAAAATCTAAGTGTTCAAGTAACTTTAATGTTGACCAATCTTTCTGATGGTAATAGTATCCTGCTTTATGGCCATATTTACGTGCAACTTGAGGATGTTTTTCTACAAGTTTTCTATCCTTAGATTTCATATAACAGTACTTTGCAATCATGTTATAATATTGGTAGTTATAGATTCCTTTTTCAAAGGAATCTATCTTATTCTTAAATGGTTGTAACTTTAACTTTTGTATAAAATGATAATGTTCCTCAATAAATTCTCGCTTGGTAATATCACCATTTCTAAATTGAACTATTAATGAATTTCTATGTGCAAAAAATTTGTCAAATACGTTTTCAGGCATTCTCTTTATTAACATTATTACACCCAATCTAGATCTAATTTATGGATATTTAAAAACTTTTTCCTCTGTTACACGTATACCTACTTTTTTGACTTCTAAATCCCATAGTTATTAAATACTATCATATTTAGTATTTATAAAACCCCAGTGATAAATTAACTATTTTTCCTCACATCATTTAAAAATATTAACTACTTTCTTGAGGTAGCGTAAATACTATTTTCCCATTTTCATAATAGCTGTTTTCTTTAAATACAACAAAAGCTATTTCTACATCTTGTACACCTAATTGATTAATATATGTTGCTATTATTTTAGCTACCCTATCCTGTACTTTTTGTCCCCTATCAAACCATGCTACTTCAACAAAGGGGTAGGTCTCAACAAATTCTCCATCGAAAATTGAAGTAGTGTCTATACATTCTATTGTAAAATAATCCCTAGGACATTCTACTATTTCCGTTAATTCATCAACTAGCTCTTTACTGATACTGAGAATCTTCTCAGCTTCTATACCCTTAATCCTAAGTTGGGGCATTATTCTACCTCCCTTTATATTATTGGAAATGGCCTCCAATATTTGAAAGTTATTTTTTATAATCCCTAATCCATTATCTTAATAGGGTTAAAGTCAACAAAGTCACAGGATAACAATATATAATCTACATTGTTGTAAATCCCCTTTAATCCCATTTTAAAGGAATCTTTACCGTGCAAGTGTCCATAAATTACCCTTTCTACCTTATATTCTTCATAAATATCTACAAATCCTGATTTTTCAAATTTTTCGTTGGTAGGAGGATAATGGGTCATCACTATATACTTTTTAAATCCATCCTTTTTAGCAGATTCTAAGGAAAGTCTAAGTCTATGAATTTCCCTATCATATATTTTTTTATCATGGTCATCAAACTTTACATCATTTGGACAAGTCCATCCTCTTGTACCACACAAAGCATAACCCTTATACATATAATAATTATTCTGTAAAAAGAACATATTGTCAAATAAATTATTCATTTTTGATATAGAGGACCACCAATAATCGTGATTTCCCCTTAGTAGTATTTTTCTACCTGGAAGAGAATCAATCCATCTCAAATCCGTCATAGCTTCCTGTAATTTCATAGCCCAAGATATATCACCAGGTATCAACACAGTATCCTTATCTTTAATTTTCTTTAACCAATTTTCTTTTATTTTCTCTTCATGGTCAGCCCAATTTTCACCAAAAATATCCATGGGTTTATCAGCTTCAAAACTTAAATGCAAATCAGCAATTCCATATAGTGCCATATAATCACCAGCAATCTCTTCTCTGTTTCCAAATATTTTTTATATCAATATTACTTAAAGAAGTTAGTATTTTTTCTCTTATATCAGGACAATCTTTCTCTAAAACAACTTTCGTTACCCCTAATTTCTTAGAAACTCTAACAATGGGCCCCTCTTCTTAATCTACCATAGAGACAACAAGAATTCTTTTCTTCTTCAATATCTAGACAATATATTATATTAGTTTCTTCAACATGGAAATCTATATTCATCTTGCTACAGAACCTTCTTAAAGGGCCTCTATCTATATCAAAACCACAATCTAAATGCACACCTAATACCTGAAACTTTTTGTGGGAATACTTTCATATCGTAATCATCAATAGCTCTTCTTATATGGTTTAGTAATAATTTATTATACCATCTTTCCATCATTAATGCTCCTAGTTAAGGAGTATAACTTAGCCACTCTATTAGTAATTATAAGTTTAGAGGCCATTCTTTGATATTAATATTCTATAAATATCACTCTCAAAGCTAAAAATACTTATCAGAAAATAGGGAAATTTTAAGTACTATTTCATATAGATACTTTTTCCATTTAAGGCTTAATATCCTTAATCAAATGCTTGATATCTTTGGATAGCATATTTTATTGTCTTAGAAAGCTCTTGAAGCTCTTCTAAACTACCATTCTTCCATAGTTTATCAAATTTCCTTTGAAATTCCCTCGCTTCATCCTTGTAACCAAATAAACTTAACATCTGTATATTATTTGAAATTTCATAGACATTACTTGATTTTTCTTCAAACATTTTTTGTGCATTAATTATCTCATTTCTAATTTTATACATTTCTTTATCCAATTGATAGGCTGCTTCTGATGCCTTTCTCAATCTCGTTCTTATATTTTCAGGCATATTCTTTTTATATTTGTAATTTAAAGAGTGTTCTACTGTGGCCCAAAAATTCATAGCTAAGGTACGAATCTGAAGTTCTGCTAATATGTTTTTTTCACCTAAGGCAGTTTGTACGGGATACCTAATGATAACGTGATAACTTCTATAACCACTTTCTTTATTATTTTTTATATAGTCCTTTTCATATATAATTTCTAAATCCTTACCATTTCTTTTTCTTATAAGGTCCACAACTTCATATATATCGTCTACAAATTGACACATTATTCTTATTCCCGCTATATCCTCTATTTCTTCTTCTATCCTATCCTCACGAATATTTCTTCTACTTGCCTTTTCTAATATGCTAGATATTTTCTTTACTCTACCAGTTACAAATTCTATGGGAGAATATTCATTCATATCTCTAAGTTCATTTCTAATTGATTTGAACTTAACCTTAAGTTCTTCAACAGCCTGTTCATAGGGCAATAAGATTCTTTTCCACTGTTTTATTCCTTGCAATTGTACCACCCCAATTCAAAACCCCTTATATCATAAGTTAAAATTTCAAATCCATACATTATCCTTTAAATATAGGTGTTACTAGTTTCCCTATGATGCCAATAATGATAAGAACTCTTCAAAGACCTCAAAACTTTGAAAAATATAATCCGGCTCACATTCTAACAAATCTTCATATCCATATCCACCAGTAGCTACTGCAATTGATTTTATTTCTAGTATCTTTCCACATTCTATATCTAAGGGTGTATCACCAATAACATAAATATTTTCTTTTTTGAAATCAGTCTTATAAAAACTTTGGGCATTCTCTATGGCTTTCTTTATAATCTCCCATCTTTCAGCATCTTCATCTCCAAAGCCCCCTATTTTGAAGTATTTATCTAAGCCTAAATGTGACAATTTAAGTCTAGCACCTCGCTCACAATTACCCGTTCCCAGGACATGAAATAAATTTTCCTGCTGTGAGGTCGATTCTAATATCTCATTAATTCCAGGCAAAACCCTAGAGGAAGTGTTACTTTTTAATTCTTGCTTCAGATTTTCTTCATATTTATCAAAAAAACTAACTAAATTACTATCTACTATCCTATTTATCATGAAAGCCTTCTTAACTATTCGTGAATCTAGCCTACCAGCCATATTAACATCTTTGAATCCTTCTCTTATATTATAGAGGTTGAAAAAAGCTTTATCCATTGCTTTCCTTCCTAAACCTTTGCTATCTATCAAGGTTCCATCTATATCCCAAATTAAAAGTATGTTTTTCATGGGAGTACCTCCTCAATATACAGATTTATTTAACAATAAAACTTCTATAATAATTTCCTTCATAAAATATTATGGGATTTCTAAGTGCAGATTATAAGATTTCTCCACAGTTCCTTTTCCTATATTACTATATCATATTTTAGTTTGCTAATTCTATAGATTTTACGTAGGTCTTTTAAATTATTTAGGCAGAATATAGTCAGATATATGCTAACTTTGTAAACAATATTAAATAAAGTTTTAGAACCCCTTCTATTCTTTTATAAATTTTCTTACTGCCTTACCATTTAAATAATCATAGCTCTTTCCTTGATATATATCTAATTTTTCCAGTTTATCTTCTATCATGTCTACAATTCTCCACCAGCTCATATCCCAATTGCAAAACAACGTGGTTTCCTTAGGGGCCCTGGCCGCTAATCTTTGTATCACTATATCTGGATTTAAGTAATCGATAAAATTCACAACCCTATCTACATATTCCTTAGGAGATATAATAGAAATTTCTCCTTTTTCATACATCCTTCCCAGTTCCGTATTCTTTAATATATATAGCGAATGGAGCTTAATATGGTTTATCCCTAATGCCGATATTATCTTAGCTCCCTCAATGGCATCTTCTGCATCATCCCAGGGAAGATTTAATATAAGATGACAACAGGTTTCAAATTCATAGCAGTTAATTTTATTCATAGTATCAACAAATTCAGCTAAGGTATGACCTCGTTTTATTTTTTTAAGTGTTTTATAGTTAACAGTTTGAAGTCCAAGCTCTATAGATATTTCTACACCATACTTTTCCTTAAGCTCACTTAATATATCTAGATAGCTTCGATTTATACAATCGGGTCTTGTTGATATACATATCTCTACTATATCAGTAACTTGAGCAGCTTTTTCAACACATTCTTTAAAGGAATGAATAGACATGTATGTATTAGTGAAATTTTGGAAATAGGCGATAAATTTCTTAGCTTTATATTTTTTACTTATATATTCTATATTTTTATCTAATTGTTCTTTCACAGTCAATGTATTTTTTAAACTTTCAAATCCAGCTCCTACATCTCCACAAAATATGCAGCCATATCTTCCTAATTGGCCATCTCTATTTGGACATGTTACGGGAAGATTGATGGGTATCTTATATACTTTCTCTCCATACTTTTCTTTCAAATAATTAGAGTATTTCTTATATCTTTCCCTTTTTGCCTCCATATCTTCTTCCTTTCTTATTACAATTACTTCTATTTTAGTATATCACTAATGGTTATAATTATCATAGATAAGAGCTGTCTAAACTTAATCTACTTTAATTATCCACTTATTTTCCAGTATCAAATAATAGGATGGAGATTTTTCAATTTGCTATGCACAGTAAATCTTTTCTAAGTTAATTTAAGCCTCTTCCCAATCTTTTATAACATATTTTCTTTTTTCATATAGCATATATATCTACTTTAAAATTGTGGAGCTAAGGCTTCTTTATTTTAATATATATTCTTCTTCATTTCGACCTATTAAAAGAATATTATCTATTTATTTAAATTCTTTGTATTCCCTCTATTAACCTTCTATTTTTTAACTTTTTGTTATATTTTCATATAAAACTAAATTACACACCTATTTTTTAATAATATTTAATTTTTATAAAAAGAAAAAAGGCATATAACCTATATAAGCTTAAACTAAATCATATTAAAATTAATAATAAATTTAAAAAAGCAGGTGTTTTTACACCTGCTTAGACTATTGACAAAGACACAATTCCTATTTTATTTCTAAAAATTCCCACTCCAAAACATGCAGTAGAGCAAGCTCCACTACTAAATTTCTGCCTATCTTGAACTTTAACCTTAACTTTAGCTTTTCCCATAGCCTATCATTTTATTAACTTAGTCCAAGAACTCTAAAAAATTTTATCCATTCCTGTACTTTTAAACAGCCCTTTCATTAATCTCACCGATAGGAACAATATCAACTATAATATCTTTACTTAAACTTCTTTTAAACCTCTCTATCATATTTTGTTGTGACGATTTTTCCAAAGATTCACCCATTACAACTATTTCAATATTATTCTTCTCAGCAAACTTAATCAATGTTTCTATTATATCGGGAGCCTTTATAACTGTTAAGTCTGCTCCATATGATTTTGAAATATCAAATAGGTATTCTAATGCATCGGATTCCTTAAGCTTTCCAAAATACTTCCAACCTTCTTTTACTACATGTATTACATGAAGATTTCCATTAAATTTATTCTTAATTTCTGATCCCCTCTTAATAAGCCTCTCACATGACTTTTGTTGTGTAACACAGACCATTATATCTTTTCTTTTTTTCATAGTATACCCCTCTCGCGGTTAATCACCGTTAAATTGGGTCAAGCTTATCGCTAATATAACTATCCCTATACATATTATACTACAAATTGCCATCCTTTAAACATCTTTTACATTTTGTTAATTTTTACACAACTGAAGCCAATAATAGGATTTCTTCATTATCATTATAAATCCTATCAAATTGAGATATTGGCAAAGGATTTCTCCCTAAACCAGCTTCCACAGTATATCCTGGCCTCCTATACTCTTGAATAAACCAATCCTTCATTCCTGCATAGGCACCTATTCCAAATATCTCAGCCAATCTATAGCCACTTGCCCGTGAAAACATTTCTCCTATGCTTCTAGCTTCCGGTGGCTGTAAATCTTCAAATTGCCAGAATATTACTTCTCCCTGGGTATGATATGCTAGAACTAGCCTAAAGTTATGATCTCTTACAAACTGTGTTACAGCCTCGGTTTCTGGCTCTGAAAGTGGAAAGGGTCCTCCATATCTTGTTGGACCAGGTCCTAAAATTCCTAATCGCCTTGCTTCTTCCCTAGATTGCTCCCACTCTGCTGGATAATTATGATTTAGATCTACACCTTTGTTATTTGCCTGCCATACCCTAGAAAAATCAGTACTTCCATTATTCCATTCTATTAGTTCTTGATAATAGGGATTATCTCTAGTAAGACCATTCAGTACTAAATCTACACCATCGGGATTTACCATGGGCATTATATATATACTACTGTTATTCCAAATACTCTCTAGGTCGTAACCCCTTATATTTTTTCCATTAGTATAGCTCTTTAAAAAGTTTTCAGTAAATTTCATAAGAAGAGGAGAAGTTATCCACTCTAAAGCATGATGGGCTCCATTATAAAAAACCTGGTTAGGACCTTGCCCAAGTTTAATATAGTATAATTTCCTTCCTAATACACTTTCTCCAGCCACACCAACTTCAATAAAGGGATATCTTACCCTCAATCCTTCAATATCTCTCTCCATTATTTCATAGGTATAATCTATATTTGTATCAACTATGTCAATACCATATGGCACAACTATTCTTTGGCCTATTTGAAGGTTAAATGGGTTTATCTCTGGATTAGCTGTTGTGATTTTTTTTACAGTGCTATAGTAATTTCTAGCTATTTTCCATAGAGTATCCCCGGGCTGAACATAATAAATATCATAGCCCCTTAATAATATATTTAGGATTCCATAGGTCTGAGGTCCAATTATACCATCAGGCACTAAATTATTATCCCTTTGGAAGGCTATTACAGCATCCCTTGTCCTTGGCCCATATATACCATCTATTTCTCCTGGATTATATCCAATTTTCCTAAGAAGAGCTTGTATTTCCATTACATCTGTCCCTCTTACTCCTACCCTCAAAGTTCTCAAATAAATTACCTCCTAAAAAGTCCCTTTATATTATCATATACATGTTTATTTGTTTATGTGATATATTTAATCTGGATTTTAAAGGGTATAATTTTTTTAGGAGAGGCTATGTTAATAGCCTCAGATTGTTAACAAAGTTAACAAGATGATAGGCTTTAACAAACTTTCAAGTTCAAGGCACGCTGAAATCGAGGAGCGGAGCTTGCTCTACTGCAAGTGAGCACCGGAGATTTTAGCAGTAACGCAGAAATTGGGAGTTTG
>JAKSBP010000313.1 GCA_022361035.1 Clostridia bacterium | reverse complement strand
ATCCCCTACTTATAAATGTACGCCATTAAAAGTTAATAGACGAAAGTAGACTCTGGGGTTTCCTTTTAAGCGATTTTTATAACACATAGGGAATTATAGACCTTTTAAATATATGTATTTATAATTTCCGTATATGTGTTTCAAAAGAGTCTTCCTTATAACTCTTCATCAGAGACTCTTTTATAAGCCTGTTTAACCTCTATATTATATTAAAAACAGGTTTATAGCATGAGCTAAAAGGATTCTCAGTGGCTACTTGAGTAAATTAATCGAAAAGTTTGCTTACAGATTTATTTTCATAAATTCTTCTTATAGCTTCAGCAAATATTGGAGCTACCGACAACATTTTCATATTTGGAAGTCTTTTGTCTTCAGAAAGCAATATTGTATCTAATATAATAATTTCCTTAATGTCAGAACCCCTCAATCTCTCTATGGCAGGCCCTGATAATACTGGATGGGTACAGCATGCATATACATCCTTAGCTCCAAACTCCTTTAATGCCTTTACTCCCTGCGTTATAGTTCCAGCAGTGTCTATCATATCATCTATAAGAATAACATTTTTTCCTTCTACTTCGCCTATAATATTCATGATTTCCGCCACATTGGCCTTCGGTCTTCTTTTATCTATAATGGCTAGGGAGGCATCTAAACGATCAGCAAATTTTCTTGCCCTGGTAACACTTCCTAAATCAGGGGATACAACTACTAGGTCATCCAGGTTCAGTTCCTTAAAGTAATTTGCAAGTATTGGTACCCCAAGCAAATGATCAACTGGAATATCAAAATATCCCTGTATCTGTGCGGCATGGAGGTCCATTGATAAAACTCTATCGGCACCAGCTGTAGTTAATAGGTTGGCCACTAGTTTTGCAGAAATCGGGTCCCTTGCCTTTGCCTTCCTATCCTGTCTAGCATATCCATAATATGGAATTACAGCATTGATTCTTGCGGCTGAGGCCCTCTTCAATGCATCGATTAAAATAAGTAATTCCATTAGATACCTATTTACTAGAGGAGCACTTGTAGATTGAATAACATATACATCAGCCCCCCTTACTGATTCAGTTATATCTACTGCTATTTCTCCATCGCTAAAGGAGTCAACTTCAGCATTTCCAAGGGTCATGTCTAACTCACTACAAATTTTCACAGCTAGCTCTCTATTGGAGTTACCCGCAAAAATCTTAATCTTTCTCTCTTCAATGTTCATTACATTTCCTCCTATGTTTGTTGTATAAAACTATTTTTTGATTAAGCCCTTTCTCCTAACCCATCCTTCCTTGTTACTCTGCTTGATTCTCGCAACCCCTAAAGATTCCTTTGGAACCTTCTTGGTTATTGTAGAACCTGCTGCAACATAGGCATCTTTCTCGATAGTCACTGGAGCAATCAAATTTACATTACATCCAATAAAAGCATTATCTTCAACTATGGTTTTATTTTTATTTACTCCATTATAGTTTACAAATACAACTCCACATCCAATATTTACATTTTCCCCTACTTCTCCATCTCCAATATAGGATAAATGGGAAGCTTTAGAATTATCACCTATCTTAGAGTTTTTCACCTCTACAAAATCTCCAATTTTAACATTCTTACCTAAATGACTATTTGGTCTTAAGTATGCATACGGCCCTATCTTACTATTTGAATCGATTGTGCTCTGTAAGACAGTTGAATTTATTATTTCAACATTATCCTTTATTATTGAGTCCTCTATGCGGGTATTCAAACCAATTATGCAGTCTTCCCCTATTTTAGTATCTCCCATTATGAAACTTCCAGGATATAGGACGGTATCCCTTCCAATTTCTACTCTTTTTCCAACATAGGTATTATTTGGATCTATTATGGCAACACCCCTATCCATTAAATCCCTTAGGATTCTATTTCTCATCATTTTCTCAGCATCAGCAAGCTGGCTTAAAGAGTTAACCCCCATTATCTCAGTATAATCCTCTACTTTAAAGGCACCAACTTTTTTACCTTCCTTATTTAATATTTCGATAACATCAGTTAAGTAGTACTCTCCCTGACTATTTTTATTATCTAGCTTTGACAAGGATTCCTTAAGCTCCCTTGCCTTAAAACAATAAATTCCTGAGTTAATTTCCATAAGTTTTTTCTGCTCTTCATTGGTATCCTGTTCTTCTACTATAGCCACCACTTGACCTGAACCATCCCTTACAATTCTCCCATAACCCTTAGGATTTTCTATTTCGGTGGTTAATACAGAAGCTGAAAAATTATTATCTATATGAAATTTTATAAATTTTTCTATGGAATCCTCTTTGATGAGTGGTGTATCACCATATAGCACTATTACATTTCCCTCATCAGCTATTTCCTTCTCAGATTTCATAACGGCATGACCAGTACCTAACCTCTCACTCTGAAGTACAAACTGAACATCCCTATGGTTAATTGCGTTTTTGACCTTTTCCGCTTCATGGCCTATAACCACAACCTTCCTATCACAGTTTACATGCTCTACTACATCTAAAACATGCTCAATCATAGGAACCCTTGCTACCCTATGTAATACCTTTGGTAGTTTTGATTTCATTCGTGTACCTGCTCCAGCAGCCAAAACAATAGACATCAACATATTCTTTAAAGCACTCCTTATTGTTCTTTAATTTAGGTTATATTTAATTATATTTTAATTTTTTATGAAATATATCATTAGACTTTCCGCGATATATTATATCATCTTATACAAAAAAAAACAAAAGCAATCAGCTTTTGTTTCAGGCTGTCCCAAAACCTCAATTTCTTCGTTGTTGCTTTAATCGAGAGCACCTCTGTAGTCAATAAAATTTTAAAGATTCTTAGAAGTTTACAAAAAATTTTTGTAAACTTTACTAAAACTAGGCCTATTCTCTTTTAGCAAATATCGAACTTCAGATTTTGGGGCAGTCTGCCTTTTTTTGAGCTTATCAATACTCTGAACAAAAGCTAAAATCTACTTTTGTGCTCTATTACCCTACATTAATTAACGCCTTTTCATATTCTGTCAAAATGATTTCCTGTAGGTTAGCCCTAGTACCAGAATTAATGGGATGGGCTATATCCCTATAGTCACCCTCAGCCACCTTTCTGCTCGGCATGGCGATAAATAATCCATTTTGTCCTTCGATTATCTTTATATCATGGACAACGAAAGCATCATCAAAGGTTACCGACACTATGGCCTTCATCTTCCCCTCATCATTCATCTTACGAATTCTTACATCCGTAATATTCACCCTAATCCCACCTTTCACGTCAATCATTTAGGTTATAACATCCTTATTCTCCATAAAATGATAAACTCCTCTTTATTCCTGACAAAATTTTGAGAAAATTTTAATTTATTGAATTTGTTTATTTTTTAATTAAATAATACTTCATTTGGACTAAGTCTTATCCCCTTTTTGTCATCTACTCTATCGAGTATTATGAGGGGTAAATATCCATCAACCAGTTTTTCCTCAGGCTCTCTAGTAGCCACCATTACACCAATGCCCTTTACCTCTGCATCAAATTCCTTCATAAGGTCTAATAGCCCCTTTGCAGTGCCTCCAGCCTTCATAAAGTCATCTATAATGAGGACATTAGCTCCATACTTTATGGCTCGCTTTGAGACATACATAGTTTGAATCTTCCCTGTTGAACCTGATACATAATTCATACTAACTGTGGAACCCTCAGTTATTTTATTATCATTTCTTACTATTACTAAGGGGATATTTAAATAGTTTGCTGTCATTAAGGCTAAAGGAATACCCTTTGTCTCTACAGTTACAACATAATCTATGTTCTTATTCATGAATTTTGTGGCAAAGATTTTTCCCATTTTTCTTACATAGGCTGGATTATAGATTAGATCAGACATATATAAAAAGCTTCCAGGTATTATTCTTCTATTATCTTTAATCATTTCACATATCTCGTTTAAGGCCTCCCTTGTATTTTGCAAATTCATATCTGGTACATATTTGACCCCTCCAGAGGCCCCAGCAATCGTTTCTACTCTACCAAGCTTTAAATCCTCCATAAGTTTTTTTACTATGACTAAATCCTCACTTATGGTAGACTTTGCCGCATTGAATATATTGGTAAAATAATTCAATGTATATATTTCATTGGGGTTATCACATAATATTTTAACCAGTGCCCCTACCCTTTCATTTCTTTTAAGCTTACTCACTATTTCCTCCCCTATTCGAATAATCTTTTTATTATATATAATTTTATTCGTTTTCTTTACTTTGTTCAATAGCGAAAATTGTATGATTTCTTTTTTTGAGTATTCTTTACCTATATAACATTAATTTCTCTAGGTTTTTTATAAAATTTCCTAATTTAATAAAAAATATGATATAATTTCAACTATGCAGAAAAGTTTATATTGCATGGATAAAAGCTTTCAAGGGTAAAAAGTCTCAAGAGATAACAAATTGTTTTAAAGATAATAGATTATAGTAAAATAAATTCATGGATATAATACATATAATAATAATATGTAAATAAATGTAATTTTATATTCAAGATTATTTAACTATCTGAAATTATATCAAGGAGAGTGTATTAATGTTAAATTTTTCAAATAATAAAAAGGTAAACAACATCCATCTAGTAGGAATTGGTGGAATAGGCATGAGTGGATTAGCCGAAATACTTTTAGATAAAGGTTTTGTAGTTTCAGGCTCCGACATTAAATCCTCCCATATAACTAAAAAGCTAGAGGCCAATGGAGTAAAAATGCATATTGGTCACTATGAGGAAAATATTGTAGGTGCCGATATAATTGTACATACTTCTGCTATAAAAGCCGACAATCCTGAAATAGCTAAGGCTAGGGTTCTTGATATCCCTGTCTTAGATAGGGCGGAAATGTTAGGTAGGCTGATGGGTAATTATAAAAAAAGTGTTGCCGTATCCGGTGCCCACGGTAAAACTACTACCACATCTATGATATCCCTAATATTTGAACAGTCAGAACTCAACCCAACTATATTAGTAGGCGGTGAGTTAAAAGAAATAGGAGGAAATGTAAAGGTAGGTAGTAGCAATCTTTTAATTACCGAAGCCTGTGAATATAAAGAGAATTTTTTAAAATTCAAACCTAATGTAGGAATAGTGTTAAATATCGACGAAGACCATTTAGATTATTTCAAGGATTTTGACCACATTTTTTCAGCCTTTTCAAAATTCACAAAACTTATACCTAAAAAGGGATCTTTAATACTCAATAATGATGATTATAACGTTAGAAGATTAGTTCACCATGCCGGCTGTAATATCATTACCTATGGAATAAATATCAACAGTGATTTTCAAGCAAGAAATATAACATTTAGTGGTGCAGGATATCCTTCCTTTGATGTGATGTATAAAGAAAGTTTCTTGGAACGCTTTACTTTAAACATCCCAGGAAAGCATAATATCTACAACGCACTTGCTTCTATATCTACAACCTATACCCTTGGTGCTTCACTAGATAAGATTAAACAAATTTTAAGTAAATTCAAAGGTACCCATAGACGTTTTGATATCTTAGGTCAGTGGAATAAGGTTACGGTAATCGATGATTACGCCCATCATCCGACTGAAATAAGGGCAACTTTAGATGCTGTAAGAAAGTTTCCCCATAATAAAATCTGGTGTGTATTTCAACCCCATACATATACAAGAACAAAGGCCTTCCTCTTAGATTTTGCACAATCCTTTTCCGATGCCGATAAAATCATTATTACAGATATATATGCTGCTAGGGAAAAGAATATCGACGAAGTTCATTCAAAAAATCTGGTAGACCATATAAAGCAAGAGGGACAGGATGCAGTTTATATCGACTCATTTGGCAAAGTAGTCACCTATTTAAAAGAATATGCCCAGCCTAATGATATTGTATTAGTTATGGGAGCTGGAAATATATATGAAGTAGGAAACATGCTTGTGGAAAAAGGGGTCTAGGATAGTTTATATTTTATCTGTGATTTCTGTCTTTATAGATGAATGATTGAGAATATTAACGTACTCAATCACTCATCTATAAGCCTATCATATAATATAATTACATATTATCCCTTTAGTTAGGGCAGCATTAAAGTGCTTGTAATATGCTCCTTTACATTTGTTAAATGATATGTACGCTCCCCATAAACAATATAATTATTGTATACTAGGACTTCCTTATATTTACCATTTATTAAAAATTTTAAAAGGATTTGTAGTTCTTCTTCAATTACTGCATTATTGGAATTTTCTATTTCCTTTATATCAAATTTAAGGATTTGTCTTGGAATTTCAATATGATAATAGGTAGCATTTTCAAAATCATATGTTCCATCTAAACTCTTAACTATAACTCTTTCGGACCGCAAAAGATACTTAAGTTCATTTTTCTCAGAGGTATTTCTATGGGGCAGTTTGCCCACTATATAATCCCACAGTTCTTTTTCATACTTACAGTATAGATATACTGCCGGTGTATCTACAACCATCAATTCATGATTCTTCATATAGAAACTATATTCATAATCCTCTCTTTTAAAAGTTATATCATAGCTTGGGTATAGGGTAGGAGTTCCAATATGCTCCTGCTGATCTTCTATAGATACAATCTTAAACTTTGAAATTAAATCTTTAATTTCTCTTTTACTCATAAGGTATAAATCATTCTCATCCCTAGCATTTAAGTATATCTTATCGGGAAGGGGATATAGGATTTCTTCAAATAATTTATCAAAGTATAAATCTTCTAAAAGCCCTACAAGACCATCATATTCTTTCTTGTCCAACTTGTATATCCGCTTTAGGTTGTCACTATCACCCTTTTTTTCAATTACCACATTTTCTATCTTGTCATGGAATTTCACCTTGATATTCTTAGAAATTATATCTATTTCATAATTATATGAACTTAAATCAACCATTTCTTCTAAATTCAACCCATCGACCCTTTCTTTTTGAAGGGCCTTAAAATTTGCTATAAAGACGGATTTGTCCTTACCTGTAAGCTCCACAAGACTTGTGGATCTATTATTACTTCTCACACTTAATTTTTCTAGTCCATCAAAAATATCATTGATAGGAATATCTCCTTTATTATATTCGGTATCCTTTACTTTTTCTAATTTATTAACTCCTCCATCTTTTTGAAGCCCTGGGCCAGCTACAGGTTTTTCACTTCTTTTTCCCAGAACAAGCCTATAGGTTATTATCCCACTGAAAATAAATAGGGCCATGATGAAAGTAATAAATAGCATTATTTTTTTATTCTTAAACATATTTTATCACCTAAATTAAAAGTTTATCGATGAAGCTGAAGACTTTCCCGAGACTGTTAACCAACACAAACTCCCAATATAAACATTCTACATGTTTTATGAAAAACCTTTATTAAATTGAGGCTGGTTTTTTCCAAATTTAAAAGCGACCTTATCAGTCGCTATAATTTAATCTTCTAATCCCTTTTTATATATGTCTACCATCATATCTTCAACCATATGGGAATCATAGATATAATAGGACATACCCTTAGGTTTACCAGGAAGCTGATAGGTTGAAATGTCCTCCATCGAGATTCCAATAGCACTTTTAGAATAGTATATTATCTCATCTAGATCTATATCAGTTTTAATAAACTTAAATGCAGTACGGGCAACCGATGGCAATCTATAGCTTAAGGCTTTTTTAGCTGCTGCTTTTATAAATTCCTGTTGCCGCTTTATCCTTCCTATATCTCCATCGGAGTGACTTCCATCATTATTCTTCCTAAATCTTAAGAACCCTACGGCTTCTTTACCCTTTAACACCCTCGTTCCCTTTTTAAGTTTGATACTAAGGGGTGGATTGGAATAGGGGTCATTATAATCCATATCAAATGGAATATTAACCTTTACACCATCAAGGGAATCAATTATATTTTCTACCCCATCATATGATAAAGTTACGTAGTGATGAATTGGAACTTTTAGGATGTTAGCAGCCACCCTCATGGTTCCATGGGCTCCCCCACCCTTAGACTTACTTCGTCCATAAATAGCATTAACCTTTTTTTCATCTGCTCTATCGTATCCCTTTATATGATAATATGTATCCCTAGGTATGGAAATCAAGTCTAAACTTTTTCCCTTTCGGTCAAAGCTGGCCAATATAATTGTATCGGTCCTTGTACTTTCTAGACCTAGCAATAACACATTTATTCTTTTACTTTTCTCCACTAATTTTTCAAGCTCTGTCTTTTCCTTCTCCTTTGGCCCATCAGGCTCTGGTAGAACTGTTATACTATCCTCCCCTAAGTCCCCAGACTCATCACGGGCATCGGCTATTTTCAATATGGCCATTACTCCACCTACCAAGATAAGAGTAAAGCATAGAAAAGAAATTGCAAACACTTTAAAAAAAGATTTCATAAGATTCACCTTCCATGACATATATTACGACTCTAATAGAGTATTCTACATATTCTTTTATATTACAACAATCTATCCATATGACAAATACTATTCTATCATATATTTAATTCATTTTGATAATTAAATTTTCATTACAAAAAATTAACAGCCAGTAGATTTTAAAGTTCTATGATTAATACTATTAGTAACAGAACTATATTTATATTCTTACAGAAAGAAGGTAAGCTGTCAAATTTCACAGCCTACCTTCCTTATATATATTCATATGGGGGTATGAATATCAAATTTAAGAAATCTAATGATTCAGATTTCCGAAAATTGCATATAAATAACTTCACATCCATTAAAACTTTATTAGTTATAAAATTTTTCAAGAAAAATAATGCAATCTTCTAGTTTTATAGATTAAACTCCTTTGCCACTGCCACTACTGCCTTTTCTTTATCATCAGTATTGATAGTGTAGGATATTCTTATTTCAGAAGTTGTTACTTGCTTAAACTCTATATTATTATCTGCAAATATCTTAAACATCTTAGCTGCCACTCCCGATTGGCTTTTCATTCCTATTCCAACAACCGACAGCTTCGTTATATCTTCTTCAACATCAACTTCTATTCCCTTAAGTTTATTTTTTACATCCTCTAATACCCTATCAATCAAAAATTTATCACTTTGAGGGGCCGTAAAGGAAATATTTATATATCCATGGGATGGTGCTGTTTGGCTAATCATATCAATGTTTATATCGTTTAAAGCCAATTTTTGAAATATCATGGATATATTATTCACCGTATAGGGAACATGATTAATAGTTATCATTATATCATCATCACAAACAGATAATCCAGTAATAACCTTAGTCTCCATTAACTCATCAAACTCCTTTATATATGTCCCTGGCCATTCTTCAGTGCTTAAAGCTACATATATGGGAACATTAAATCTTTGTGCAATTTCTATTGATCTAGTTTCCATCACCCCTGAGCCTAAACTTGCCATTTCTACCATCTCTTCATAGGAAATCTCGTCTAGCTTTCTGGCAGTTGAAAAAAGTCTAGGGTCTACTGTATAAATACCATCTACATCAGTATATATCTCGCAGACTGCCCCTAGCTTCGCCGCTAAAGCTACAGCAGTAGTATCAGACCCACCCCTTCCCAAGGTGGTTATATTCCCTTCTTCATCTACTCCTTGAAATCCTGCTACTACTACTACCCTATCTTCAGATATATATTTCTTTACATTCTCAATTTCTATATCTGTAATTCTAGCCTTTGTATGGAAGCCTTTAGTAAGTATGCCTGCTTGAACTCCAGTAAGAGATATGGAATCACAACCTAATTCCTTTAAGGCAATGGATAATAATGAGATGGATACCTGTTCCCCTGTAGACATAAGCATATCTAGCTCTCTTCTGTCTGGATTTGCAGATATATCCTCGGCCATTCCCAAAAGTATATCAGTCGTTTTCCCCATAGCGGAAACAACTACTACAACATTGTCACCTTGCTCTTTCCTCTTTGCTACCCTTTTAGCTACGTTTTTTATCTTATCTATAGTTCCTACTGAAGTTCCACCATATTTTTGAACAACTATCGCCACGAATTTCACCTGCCTGTACTGTACTTTGCTACAATAATAATCCACTTTTTATGAATGATTTACTTATCCTTAACAGTGCAGTTTCTTTGAGAAAATCTTTGGATTTTCAGACTACGAGCTTCAAATTAAGCCAATAAAGGTAGGGTATAAGACACATGTGCTTTCTCAGGTAAGCTGTTTTCTCTTAAAAAACTATATTTTAAGAATTAAGGTTAAATTATAGCTTAACCAATGGTTCCTAGACAATAAAAAAACAGCCAAGAGCAAAAGGTAGCTTGACTGATGACATCATCTAACACCTCTCACCCCGCACAAATTAGCACTTCATCGGAAGATTGGGCAATCGACCGTAGACAGTACTATACCTATTTAGCATAGTCCCAATACATCACCTTAGGGACAGTAATGTATTTCGGCAGTTATACCTTTCCTATAATCCTTAGATTTCCCTATATCTAGATTAAAGTACTAATTATAACCGCGTCCTCTAACTTGCACTTAAAGGATTCACTTATTCATTTCTAAATATTTTATCATATCTAATATATACTGTCAACGCTTGAAACTTGGCATTTCTTCTATTTTTTTCTATTAAATACTTATGATTAATGTAACTTGACTTTGGTTTTTATTTAAATCTATATTATAATAGATATGATAAAAATTATTTATTAGAGGTACGATATGAAAAAACAAATCGAAGTAGGATATACGTACTCAATCATTATCGTTACAATTATATCTATTATCATAACCTTAATATTAAATATTCCATTATACTTTGGATTATTAATAGGACTCATGACGGCCTATGGAGTTTCTTTTAAAAAGGGATATTCCCAAAGGGAAATTTTAAAAATGATTATAACCGGTATAAGGTCCGCCTTAATAGTTATAATTATGATGTCCCTAATAGGAATGTTGATAAGTATATGGATGGCCAGCGGCACACTACCAACTATGATTTTCTACGGGTTTAAATATTTGTCTAATACAAATATACTTTTAGCTGCCTTTATCACCAGTTCAGTAGTTTCTATGGTATTAGGAACTGCATTAGGTGCCGTCAGTACAATTGGTACCCTTTTTTTAAGCCTAGCTATGGGATTAAACTTACCTATGGCTCCCTTGGTAGGGGCAGTAGTATCTGGTTCATATTTAGGTGATAGAACCTCCCCAATGTCAAGTAGTGCAAATTTGGCTGCTGCTATTACAGAAACTAACATAATTGATAATATAAAACATATGATGATTACAACTTTGCCATCATATTCCTTAACTATGTTATTATATTGGATTATTGGAAACAACTTTATAAATAATGTCTCCAGCTTTACTGAGATAGAATACTTAAAAGAAATTTTAGCCTCTAATTTTAAGATTTCATTTATTTCATTAATACCACCTTTATTAATTTTAATTTCTTCTGTAGTCTTTAGAACTTCAATAGTTAAAAGTCTTGCTCTAGGCCTTATTGCAAGTATTTCTATCTTTCTGCTTCGAGATGGAGCATCAATAGGAAATATTGTGGGTACAGCCTTTTTAGGATATTATCCTAAACACAGTGAAATTGCTGAAATTATGAGTGGAGGCGGCTTTATATCCATGAAAAATGTATTATTAGTCGTAAGTATTTCAACAGGATTAAATGGAATCTTAGAGGGTACAAGGATGATATCTCCTTTAATAGACAGATTTTCTAGTAATATAAAAAATGTAACAAATTTAATCCACAAAACGGCTTTTCTCTGCATAATAGTATGTGCTATAACATGCAGTCAAGCTATTACCACTATAATACCGGGACAATATTTAAAAAAGGTTTACGATAGGTTTTCTGTCTCTAGAAATACATTGGCACGTACTATTTCAGATTCAGGAATCATTATAGTTCCCCTAATTCCATGGAACATTAATGCGATTTTAGTTTCATCCATAATGAAAGTTCCTGCATCACAGTATTTTCCCTATGCTTTTTTATGTTATATTCTTCCTATATTGACCTTTATTTATCCTATTTTTAAGTATCAAAAAAATAAAGGTATTTAGCTAAAGTTAAGCATAAAAATTTAAATATAATAAGATTAAACTTTAAAGGAGTGATTTTATGAAGCTTAAATATTTAGGTCATGCGGCATTTTATATTGAGAGTGGTGATTTTAAAAGCCTAATAGACCCATTTCTCAATGGAAACCCACAGGCCAAGGCTAGTCCCGATGATTTTACGAATATATCCCATATATTTGTAACCCACGGTCATGGTGACCATTTAGGTGATACCGTTGAAATAGCTAAAAAAAATAATTCTACTGTCATAACTAATTTTGAAATATCTGTATTCCTTGGAGAAAAGGAAATCAACACCCATCCAATGCATATAGGGGGAAGGTCAAAATTTGATTTTGGTATCGTAAAGATGACTCCTGCCCTGCATGGTTCAGGAATACAGACTCCCGATGGTATGATATATGGTGGAAACCCATGTGGTTTTGTCATAGAGGTAGATGGAAAGAAAATATACCATGCCGGGGATACAGGCCTTACTATGGATATGAAACTACTTGAGACTGAAAATATCGATTTGGCAATCCTACCAATTGGTGGAAACTTCACTATGGATATTGACGATGCAGTAAGGGCTGTAGAATTCATCAAACCAAAAAAGATTATTCCCATCCATTATGACACCTTTCCAATAATCAAGGCATGCCCTCAAGAGTTTAAGGATAGGGTTAAGAATGTGGAGGTAATAATTTTAGACTCCAATGGAGAATATACTCTTTAAAGAATTTATAGTTTAAAGAACCGACTTTGTCGGTTCTTTCATCTTGTTGACAGGCTTTTGAGAAACCCGAAGTTCAAGGCGTGCTGAAACCGAGAGGCCGCAGCGTAGAAAAAAGATGAAGTCTATTTGCTTGTAGTAAATACCATAAAATTTTCCACGAACTTATCAGTTCGTTATAAAATTTTATTGACTACGTAAGGATTCTTGGTTGAAGCAACAACGAAGAAATTCTGGTTTTCGGGCAGCCTAGAAGAACCGACTTTGTTAACAGCCTCAGAACCGACTTTGTCGGTTCTTTAAATTTCCTTAACAAATGTTTATATTTCCTTTCTATGATATATAATCAATATTATCAATAAATTAATATACTAACTATTAGTATACACAACGGGGTGTTTATTATGAAGCAGGAGACTAAGGGTATAATATTTCTCCTTTTATCTTCCTTCTTTTTTGCTATGATGGGAGCAACAGTAAAATCCGTGCCCAATATTCCAATTTCTCAAAAGATTTTCTTTAGGAATCTAGTTGGCCTTATAATTACTGGGTCTATTCTCATAAAAAATAAGGAAGGCCTTGTGGGTTCCAATGTGAAGCTTTTAATCTTAAGATCCTTATTTGGTCTATTAGGTGTAGCTGCAAATTTTTACGCTATTTCAAAATTACCTTTATCCGATGCAGCCTTATTAAATAGAATGTCTCCTTTCTTCCTTATATTAATATCCTTGATGTTTTTAAAGGAAAATGTAACTAGATATCAAATTTACGCAATGGTAATTGCCCTGTTGGGGGCTGGTTTTGTAATGAAACCACAATTTGACTACACTATTATACCAGCTCTAATAGGCCTATCCTCTGCAATATTCGCTGCTGCTGGATATGCTTCTGTACGACAGCTCAGACTTTATTCATCACCTAATGCCATCGTATTCTTCTTTTGTGGGTTTTCATGCCTTTCCACAACACCCTTTATGTTAATGGGAGATTTTATCGTTCCAAGCATTAAAGAACTTATTTTTCTCCTATTAATAGGTCTCTCAGCGACGGGGGCACAAATATTTATGACTACTGGTTACAGATTTGCACCTGCATCCAGACTTGCCATCTATGGATATACAAATATTATATTTGCAACAATTCTGGGAATATTATTTTGGGGGGAGTATCCAGACCTTCTAAGTATAACCGGTGGATTACTGATTATACTCGGTGGATTTATAAACTATGTTGTCATAAATAACGGAAACTTTAATCAATCACCTAAAACAATAAGGGAAGAGTAAAGGTTTTGTTGATAAGTGGAGTAAGTCTCCTATTTTATCCACAATTTTTTAAGAATTATTATTTTATGTGAATATGTTTCAAAATAATCTTTATAGATGTGTGAGTTACAAACTTAATAAACGAAAGCAGACACTGAGGTTTCCTTTAGAGCGACTTTTATGAATCTGTTTTACCTTCTATTATCTATCTATAAACAGATTTATAGCATGAGCCTAAAGGATTCTCTGTGCCTGCTGAAGTAAGTTAATATTCTCAATCACACATCT
>JAKSBP010000129.1 GCA_022361035.1 Clostridia bacterium | reverse complement strand
ACGAACTGATAAGTTCGTGGGAAATTTTATGGTATTTGCTAAAAGCAAATAGACTTCCTTTTTATTATAAGCTCCGCTCCTCGATTTTAGCGTACCTTGAACTTGGAAGTTTGTTAAAGCCTATCATCTTGTTAACTTTGTTAACAAGATGATAGGATGAAGTGCATCCTCTTTTACCTAATTTAACTCATTGTGTCTCTTTATGAGTCTAGGAGCTTTGATATTTACTTGAACATCTGTACAATCCCAACTAGTATAAAGTCTTAATTTAGACTAATGTGGTAAATGGAGGAAAATGATAGAAGGGAGCATAGGTAGATAGACATTTAATGAAACCGCAAGCTAAACGCCTACCTGAATCACCTGTAGGTTGGCTCCTGTAGTCATCGGGATTTTCATGTATAATAATTGACTTTCCTACTACATCCTTGGGTTTGAATTTATCAGTAAAAAAGCACATTAATGCCTTTCCCTTATTTGAGAATAAAACTGGAAAGTCTCCTGAGTGATTACCATGGGGTTGATTCGTAGGATTCCAATGCTCGCCAGCATCCATAAAAGGGTTTTCCCTTGAGCCTATATTACAACTGCCAAACTCGTGAATATGAAAACCATGGGGGCCAATTGGAGGCTTGCCCTTCTGTGCAGGCTGATAGTTGGGGAGGCCAGATACCTCAACATATACCATTGTTCCTCCAATAACCTCTTCAAATAGCACATTTCCTTTAATACTAGGGGCCAAAGGTCCTCCAATTATATGGGCAACAGAGGATTGGCATTCATAGCTTTTAAACATTAAACTCACCTCGAAATCGTTATTACATTTATATAATATGAAAAGAATAATAGATATGTTAACCTTTAAGTATATAGTTTTTTAAAATACTACTAGACAAAAATAAAAGCATATGATACAATAGAACATGTTGCTGCAAAATGAAAAACATTGGAAGGCAGTTTAAGAGTAGATGTCATCCATGTTAACCGATGGATTATAGATTTAAAGCCCATTTAGACTAAGTATATGCCGGGGTGGCGGAACTGGCAGACGCACAGGACTTAAAATCCTGCGGTCCTTAAAGACCGTACCGGTTCGATTCCGGTCTCCGGCACCACTATAAATAACTGATTTTGAAATTAATAAATTTAAGGGAAAATAATGTTATTTAAAATTTATCTTAAGTATTCAAAGTAGTTATTTATAACAAAATATTAACCGTAAATTCTATCGACGCGGGGTGGAGCAGTTGGTAGCTCGTCGGGCTCATAACCCGGAGGCCGCAGGTTCGAATCCTGTCCCCGCAACCATTTACCCCTTAGTAAAGACATTGCAGTAACAGAGATTTAAATTTACCTTTAAACATAAAAAATTAAGATAAAGTAAAAAAGGAGCCATCTCACAATTTTTTATTATTGTAAGACAGCCCTTTTTTTTATGTTTTAGTACCGTTTATGGGTATTTGACATAAAACGACATTGTGATAAAATATTAAAGACAGGATAATTAAATAGATTATAGGGTGCCTATAAAATAGGGTAAAAGGGAAAACGGTGCGAATCCGTTACAGCCCCCGCTACTGTAAGTAGATATGAAATCTTTAGAAGCCACTGAGTTATGCTTGGGAAGGCGAAGAGAGTAAGATATGCTACGAGTCAGGAAACCTGCCTTATATGTCGTAATAAAAACTTCGGTGGGAAGTCTATTATTGGGGTGTACTATAAATTTTCACCTAATAGTTATAAGTTTTTTCCTACCTTCGGTAGGATTTTTTTATTGGACTTTTTAATAAAAATTTAAGGAGGAGAACATGAAAAGAATTATTTCGTTAATACTTATTTTATGCTTATGCTTTTCCGTTATAGGATGCCAATCTAAAGAAGCAACTAATGATCCTCAGATGAATAGTGGGAAAAATGAAGGAGAAAAAGAGATAGTAAAAGACCATTATCCAGTTACTATTACCAATTATGATACTACCGGGGAAAAAGTTGAACAGGTTTTTAAAAAGCCACCAGAAAGAGTTGTGTGTATGGAAACACAAATAGCTCAAGTCATGTTAGCTCTTGGACTTGAAGAAAAAATTGTAGGTGTGGCTAAGTCCGTAGGAAATGTTTCAGATAAGTATCTAAATACTTTTAACAGCTTAGAGCTTTTAGCCGATGATGGCTATCCATCTAAAGAGATTGTTATTAATGCTGACCCTGATATGATTATTGGTTGGGGTTCTGCCTTCAGTGAAAAAAATCTTGGTTCAGTTAATGATTGGATTGATAAAGGTATTCATACTTATGCTATGGAAAACACTGTAGCATCTAAGGTTACAGGACCTAGAACTGTAGAGCGTATTTATATAGATATAAAAAATCTAGGCATGATATTTAATGTAGAAGATAGAGCTGAAGAACTTATTGCCGATATGAAGGCTAGGGCAAAGGTGATAGACGAAGCTACGTCTGCCTTAGATGATAAAAATAGAGTTAAAGTTCTAACCATACAAATGGTCTATGAAAATGAATTTTTTGGACGTTCTGACAAGGATTTGACTACTGATTTAATCCGTATAGCTGGTGGTATTTCCTTAGATAGAGAGTTTGGTAAGCAGAGCATGGAAAATATTATAGACCTTAATCCTGATGTCATGTTAATTATAGATAGAACAGATTCTAGAGCTGAAGATAAAATTGCCGCACTTAAATCAAACTCTGCACTAAAAAATGTAAGGGCAATTAAAAATAATAGATTTGTACCGGTAAAATATGTAGATTTTTATGGTGGAGCATACGAAGCTATAGAAATTATAGAAAGGATGGCTAAATCTTTTTATCCTAAAGAATTAAAGGACCTTGATACTTCTCAAGTAAAAAGCAATGTAACTAATTATCCCATTACTATTACTAACTATGATGGCTACATAGAGAGTAACAAGGGAGCGGTAGTTGAGCAGGTTTTCAAAAAGAGGCCTAAAAGAATTTATGCTGTTTCACAAGCTGTAACGGAGCTTTTAATTTCACTTGGGTTAACCGATGATATTATTGCCACATCCCATGCCCATAGTCCTGTTTATGCTCCATTGGCAGATCAATATAACAGCATAGAGTTTGTAGGTGAAGGTAGCTATCCTTCAAAGGAGGTCTTTGTATCATACAGTCCTGATATTATAGTGGGCTGGGGCAGTTTGTTTTCGGACAAAACAATGGGAAGTGTACTAGACTGGCATGAAAAGGGCGTCAATACCTATGTAATGCAAAATACCGTAGCAAACCTTGGAAATAGGAATGTATATTGGATATTAAATGATATTGAAAATCTAGGAAAGATATTTGATGTGCAAGAAAGGGCTAGAGAACTTAAAACAGATATTGAAAATAGAATATCTGACATCGAAGATAAAATAAAGAATATAAAAGAAGAAGACAAGCCAACCGTCCATACAGTTCAATACATGTATGAGAATGAATATTTACCCCGTGCTTCCATTGACCTGACAAGTGATATTATAAGATTAGCAGGTGGCAAATCTATCGATGATAAATCGGGAAAGCAGAGTATAGAAAATCTAATTGAAAAGAATCCAGATATCATACTGGCAGTTAACTTAAAAAAATCCCCAGCAGAAAAAACAATAAAAGCAATAAAAGAACACCCCAGTCTAAAAAATTTAAATGCTGTTAAGAATAATAAGTTTTTAATTATTGAACATACTGCCTTTTATTGTGGTAGTTTACAAACTATTGAGAGTATAGAAGCACTTCATAGCCTAATTAGTGAATAATATGGAAAGTAAAATTAAAAAGGATGGGGGTATTACCCTAGGATTTATAATAATAGGATTACTATTTCTATTAGTTCTATCCATTATTTTGG
Source organism: Clostridia bacterium (assembly GCA_022361035.1). Lineage (GTDB taxonomy): Bacteria > Bacillota > Clostridia > Peptostreptococcales > Caminicellaceae > JAKSBP01. Next base: position 8,413 of record JAKSBP010000129.1, on the reverse strand, counting down.
CTATAACCTATGGCCCTGTGTCCATAGATTATAGAGATGTAGCTAAAATATTGTACTATAGAATATTTAACATAAATACCTTTGAAGCTGTAGAAATTCTAGAAACGCCTAAAACAGAAATTATATGGAATATACGGTTTCCCAGGGTGCTTATGGGTACAGTAGTGGGTGCAGGCTTAGCTCTTTGTGGAGTTGTTATACAGTCCGTAGTAAAAAACCCACTTGCCAATCCATATATTTTAGGTGTATCATCGGGGGCTTCCCTAGGTGCAACCTCAGCTATATTATTAGGGGCCTTTTCACTTTTTGGTCATTATGGAGTGGCAGTAGGTGCTTTTACAGGGGCTATTATTATTTCTATCTTTGTCTTTACAATTGCCTTTTCAGGAACGGGAAGGGGAAATACTATAAAATTGCTTTTGGCCGGCATGGCGATTAACGCCATGTGTTCTGCCTTTACTAGCTTTATCATATATACAGCAGAAGATGCCGAAGGAATCCGTTCCGTAACTTTTTGGTCTATGGGAGGATTAACCAGTGCATCTTGGAACCTACTACCTATACCCCTTGTAACTGTCATATTAGGCACAATATTTTTTCTTACACAATTTAGAATACTTAATGCACTTTTAGTTGGACAAGAATCGGCCACAACCCTTGGAGTTGATGTTGTAAAGATGAGAAAAATATATCTAATTTTAAGTGCTTTAATGACTGGAGTAGTTGTTTCTGCATCTGGAACTATTGGTTTTGTAGGCCTTATTATTCCCCATTGCGTTAGAATGGTAGTTGGCTCCGACCATAGAAAAGTAGTTCCTATATCTATTCTATGTGGAAGTATTTTTCTAATATGGTGTGATGTAGCTGCTAGAATGGTCTTGGGAGATGTAGAACTTCCAATCGGTGTTATAACGGGAATAATAGGAGGTCCATTCTTCATCTATATGATGCTTACGAAGAGCTATGGTTTTGGAGGTGATTAGGTGAGGATAACAGTAGAAGATATTACAGTTAAAATAGGGAAAAAAACTATCATAGAAAATATATGTGCCAATATAGGGAACAAAGAATTTGTGGGAATTATAGGTCCCAATGGCAGCGGTAAATCCACATTATTGAAATCTATATATAGAGTTATCAAGCCTAATGCAGGCTTCATTACCCTAGATGATATCAAATTAGATGAAATGACCTTAAAACAGTCTGCAAGAAAATTGGGTGTTATGACTCAGGCCAGTAACTTTAGTTTTGACTTCACAGTTAAAGAAGTAACTATGATGGGTAGAACACCCCATAAAAAATTATTAGAGCCCGACGACGATGATGACTATAAAATAGTAAATAAAGCCATAGAAAGAGTGGGTATGGAAAAATATATAGATAGAAAATTTAATACCCTATCGGGGGGAGAAAAACAAAGAGTCCTTATTGCTAGAGCCATTGCCTCACAGCCTAAGGCATTAATACTTGACGAGCCTACTAACCATCTTGACATTCATTATCAGATAAGCTTGTTGGACCTAGTAAAAAAGCTTGATATAGAAGTTTTTTCTGCTATGCACGATTTAAATTTAGCAGCCACTTATTGCGATAAAATATACGTCATAAATGAAGGTATAATAGTAGATTATGGTTCTCCTAAAAAGGTGCTTACTTCTAGCTTACTAAAGGAAGTTTTTAATGTGAAGGCAATTATAGAGGAAAATTCCTTTACGGGTAAACTCAATATTATTTTTACAGGAGTATAAAATTATGAAACAAAAATACTATGAAGAATTATCTATGTCTATGTATCCTTCTGCATTACTCCATCGCTTTGGAGTTAATGGCAAGGTGTCGGGTAGTATATATGCTGTTGGAGAAATGAAGGAAGTCATACCCGTAATTCATGGACCTAGGGGCTGTGGTTACCATTACAGATATTCGGCTAGGAGAAGGAACTATCCCTATTACAATGTTATATCCAGTGAAATGGAAGAAGGGGAAATTGTTTTTGGCGGTGAAGAAAAACTATTTCAAACCATTATAGAAACCTACAGACTTTATTCCCCAAAATTAATTGTCGTTATTCCCACACCTGTATCAGATGTAATACATGATGATATCACATCCGCTGTAAAGAGAGCTAAAGACAAAGGAATCAATGTAATAGGAATAAAATCTGAACTCTTTTCCCATAGGGATAAGAGCTATTCGGCAAAAAGGTTTAAAGAAGTTGCAAAGCAAAGGTTTGGAGAGAGTAAAAACCTTGATTTTGATATAAAGGGCTGTGGTTTTACAGAAGTCCTGTATTCCCTTGTAGAAGAGGTAATGGTAAAAACAGAAGTTATTCCCCTTACTGTCAACATAGAGCCTATTGGTTTTGGACCCCATGGAAAACAGGTTTTAAAGGAAATAGAAGATACTTTGAGGCTAGTGAATGTAAGGGTAAATTCATACTTTCCCAGTAGTACCTATGAAGAAGTCCTAGCTATGCCCTCGGTTTCCTTAAATATCATCAGAAGATTGAGATGGGCTAAGAAGATGAAGGAAAAATTTGGAACGCTCTACCTTCAAATTAATACAACAGGTAGATACTCTGGTATTAAAGGAATATCTCAGTTTTATAGGGATTTAGGTATAAAGCTTGGAATAGAAAATGAAATGGAAAACCTTGTTAAGACTAAGGAAACAAATGCCCTTGATAGGACCTCATTAGTTAAAGAAAAAATTTCTAATTATAGAGTAATGATTATTAGTAGAAATATTCAGTCAGTACCCTATCTTATAGAAAAATATGCCCTTGACTATGCTATGGATATCCTATCTTGTGTAGTTATTTTGACTGATAAAACGAAGAAAAACCTTGATATAAACCATAGCGTCCTTGAAGGTCTAAAAAGTAAAATAGATAGCTCTATAAATGAATGTAGTAAAAATACTGAGCTTATAATAAACCCTAGGGAAGAGGAGTTAGAGGAACTATCTAAAAACTGTGATGTGATCATAGGCACAGAGGATTATAGCTTTCATAGGTTTGGGCTTCCTGTCATACATCCTAGGCATGATACTATGTCATTATCCTATGAATCCTATATTAGAAGCATAGAAAAAATGGGTGAGAAGCTAGAATCATCTATCAATAAGCCTAATTTAATAATAAATAAGCTAGGATATGATAGGGAAAGTTACCCCCTACTTCCCCATAACAATATTATTGCTACAGAAAAAATGTGGTCTGAAATGTGGCTCCATAGAAAGGGAAAATAGTATGAAATGTAGTAATCCTTGTAAAATATTTGGTGCCTATCAAGCCCTTGGAGGTATAGAAGATAGCGTTGTGATTTTTCACTCTGTTGTAGGGTGTCATTTTGCTAATATGAGCTTTCACCTTACAAGAGATATGGAGGATTTAAGGCAAACGTGTACTGTAATCAATGATAGGGACATAATTTTAAACGGAGAGAATTCCTTAAGATTAGCAATAGAAAATGTTATAAGTCTATATAGACCAAGGCTAATAATTGTTATTACTGGATGTGTTACTGAGATTATAAAGGATGATGTAGATAGGATAGTTGAGGAATTTAGAAAGCGTGTAGATGTGATTTATATAGACGGGGCAGGATTTAAAAGCGATTTTGAAAAGGGCTATGAAGATGCATTAGTGAAGCTGGTTAAAACTTTTTCCATAAAGAAAGAAAAGAGTAAAAAGCCCCTTATTAATATTTTTGGTATGCTTTATGATGATTACAAGAGGAAGCAGGATATATTGGCCCTAAATGAAGTCCTTGGTGATAAGGTGGATATAGGTTTTATTTCTGCCAGTGCTAACTTAGAAAGTATTAAAAGGATTGCCTACGCTGATGTCAATATAGCCTTTGGCAGAGGGATAGAGGCCTGTAGGTTTTTAAAGGACAAATACAATCAATCCTATCTACAGATGGATTATCCCTATGGTATAGAAGGAATTAAGGGGTTTTTAGGTGTAATTGCAGATACTTTCAATATAGACTATTCAGAGACAATTAAAAATTTGGAGGAAAATAGTAAAGAAGCCTTCAATAAAATTTATTCCTATTTAAATTCCTTATATGGCTTACCTGTCTGTGTTGTGGGCAGTTATTCTAGGGCTAGGGGTATGAAGAGATTTCTTGAGATGGAGCTGGGTATGGAGGTAGTTTCATTCGGTATAAGAGAGAAAAGTCTTAATATGGAAGAATTTATAGCTAATGTATCTTCCTCTGATACTGCCCTTGTTTTTGGCTCTTCCTTTGATGGAGATATTGCAGATAGACTAAAAGTTCCCCTTATACCCTTTGATTACCCTGTTTATGATAGGGTTTCCATTAGTAATACACCCTATATAGGAGAAAAAGGTGCCGTTAATTTAACTGAGGATATCCTAAATTCAATTATGATGGGAGTAAAAAATAGGGGAGCGTTTTATAATGAAGAAGATATGTATATATGGTAAAGGTGGTATAGGTAAGTCCACCACCGTATCTAACATAGCTGTCAGTTATAGTATCATGGGACTTAAGGTGGCAGTTATAGGTTGTGACCCAAAGGCCGATTCTACTAGAAATATTATGGGTAAAAAGATACCTACTTTACTGAAGAATCATGACAATCAATCCTTTATAAACTATGGGTATAATGGGATATTGTGCATAGAAGCCGGAGGGCCTCCACCGGGTACCGGTTGTGCCGGTAGAGGTATTGTGGTTGCCCTTGAAAAAATAAGGGAAGATAATTTGTTAGAAGGTATAGATGTAGTTATATACGATGTAATTGGTGATGTGGTTTGTGGAGGCTTTTCTTCCCCCTTAAGAGAAAATATTGCCGATGAGGTATATATTGTGACTACCTCTGACTTTATGTCCCTATATGCTGCTAACAATATTTGTAGAGGAATACAAAAATATGCCCAGACAGGTGATATTAGGCTAGGTGGCATTATTGTAAATGGCAGGAGCAGTGTCATGAATATTGATATGGTAGGGGAGATAGCTGGTAGAATAGGAACTAAAATTATTGGGATAATGCCTATGAGTAAATATATTACATTGGCTGAAATGAATAGAAAGACGGTTATAGAGCTATATCCTAATGAAGGTATAAGCCAAGACATTAAAAGCCTTGCGAAGTCTATATATGATAATGATGACCGTTGTATACCAGTTCCCCTTTTAGATGAGGAACTTGAGAAAATATGTCAGTCCTATCTTTTTATATAATGGACAAGACTTATATTGTTTAGTGAGATGTCGGTGCTAGGCTTTTCTTTGGTAAAAAAATAATATTGGAAGGTGATAAGGATGAAAAAATTTTTAAGTGCTCTACTTGTTATTTGTATTGCTTTTTCCATAGTTGGTTGCAGTACTAATGACACAGCAGAAAATCAAGAAAAAAATCCAACAGAATCAGAAAACTCTACAGAGAGCCCAATAGAGGCTGCTAAAGAGGAAGGCAATGGCAAGTATCCCTTAACTATTGAAACCTACAATTATAAAAAGGAAAACATTGAAGTAACTTTTGAAGAAAAGCCTAAAAGAGTAGTTACAGTGTATCAAAACTGTATAGAAACTTTACTAGCCCTTGGTGTAGAGGATGTAATAGTAGGTGCAGCGGGCCTTGACCACGATGTAAAAGATGAATATAAAGAAGCCTTTGATACAATTAACTACTATGAAAAGGGCATGACAAAGGAAGAAGTAATGGCACTTGAACCGGACTTCATTATAAGCTGGAGTTCATACTTTGGAGAAAAGAAATTAGGTGATGTGGACTTTTGGCATGATAGGGGCATCAATACCTATATAATGAATAACAGCGGGATTAGAGCCGATAGGAAGCTAGAACATGAGTATACTGATATTCTTAATTTAGGAAAAATCTTCGATAAAGAAGATGAAGCCCAGCAAATTGTTGATGAAATAAAGGCTGAGGTTGCAAAGGGTAAAAAGTTTGCAAAAGGCAAGGAGCCTGTAAAGGCCTTAGTTCTTCAATCCAGAAAGGATGGTACCTTTAGAAATTATGGGCAAGATAGCGTTGGGGGCGATTTAATTACTGAATTAGGAGCTGACCTTGTAGTAAAGGAAAGTGGGAATGTAACTGCCGAGGAGATTGCATCCCTTAATCCAGATGTAATATTTACAGTTTATTATTCCTATTACGAAGCATCGGTAGAATATGATGATGCAATTAATAGACTTAAGGATCATAAAGGATTAAGTAGTGTTAATGCAGTAAAAAAGGATAGAATTTTTCCAATCAAATTGGGAGAGGTTTACTGTAGTGGTGTTAGAACTATGGACGGTGTCAAAACTATGCTAAAGGGACTGTATCCCCATGAGTATGAAGGACAATAATTTTATAAAAAGCCCCAAAACTATTTGGGGTCTTTCCTTTATATTGCTAGGAATATTATTTTTCTCAATACTTACAGCAGTAACAGTTGGTTCTGCAAATATATCTGTGGAACAAGTATATAGAGTAATTATATTTCAAATATTTGGGATAGGTAATCCTGAATCCCTATCAAAGGGTGCTGTTCACGACATAGTATGGTATATAAGACTTCCTAGAATAGTCCTTGCTATGCTTATAGGTATATGTCTGTCTACGTCTGGTGTAGTTATGCAGGCAATTGTAAAAAATCCCCTTGCTGACCCATACATCCTGGGTCTATCATCAGGTGCGTCCCTTGGGGCTACAGCTGCAATCCTTCTAGGAATTGGTGCAAAGTTAGGGGGAAACTATGTAGGTTTTTGTGCCTTTATAGGAGCTTTTATCACATCTATTATGGTTATGATTTTAGCAAATATCGGAGGAAGGGCTAACTCGGTTAGGCTGCTGTTATCTGGCATGGCACTTAATGCCATGTGTTCTGCTTTTTCTAGCTTTATAGTATATTTTGCCGATGATGCAGAGGGAATAAGAGATATTACATTCTGGCTGATGGGCAGCGTAGCTGGTGCCAAGTGGAAGCATATAGGCTTGATATTTCCAGTAGTTATATTAGGGCTTACATTTTTTGCAACACAATTTAGGACACTTAATCTTATGCTTTTAGGGGATGAGGTTGCTGTCACCCTAGGAAAAGATTTGAATAGATACAGAACCATCTATCTTGTAGCGGTTTCTATCCTTGTAGGATTTAGTGTTTATTCCTCTGGCATGATTGGTTTTGTTGGCCTCATAATCCCCCATATAGTTCGAATGTTTACAGGAACAGACCATAAAAAAGTAGTTATTATATCTTCCTTGGTCGGTGGAATTTTTCTTGTATGGGCAGATGTATTGTCCAGGGTAATTATAAAGGGCAGTGAGCTGCCGATCGGAGTTATTACATCCCTTGTTGGGGCACCCTTTTTTGTTTATTTACTTGCTAAACGCAACTATGGATTTGGAGGATAGTATGATAAAGGTAGAGAATTTATCCTTGAATATGGATAAAACAAATATATTAAATGGGGTAGACTTAAAAGTTGATAAAGGTGATTTTCTAGGAATCATAGGTCCTAATGGCAGTGGTAAAAGTACATTGCTTAGATGTATTTACAGAGTTATGAAAAGGAGTGGAGGAAAGATATATTTTGAAGATAGGGATATTGACACTCTGTCCATAAAACACACATCAAAAAAGCTAGCCGTAGTGTCCCAACATAACGAATACAACTTTGATTTTACAGTATTTGATATGGTTATGATGGGGCGTTCGCCCTATAAGGGTTTTTTAGATAAGGATACCAGTGATGACATAGACATTGCACTTAATTCCCTTGAAACCGTGGGTTTACTTCATTTTAAGGATAGAAGCTACAGCAGCCTATCCGGTGGTGAAAAGCAGGGGGTAATCCTAGCAAGGGCCCTATGTCAGAAAGCAGAGTATCTCGTTCTTGATGAGCCTACTAATCATCTAGATATTAAACATCAGCTTGAATTTATGGAGGTGGTTAGAAATCTTAATGTTACAATTATTTCCGCTGTCCACGATTTAAATATCGCCCTTATGTATTGCAATAAAATATGTGCTATAAAGGAGGGTAGGGTAGTTGCATTTGGAACAAAGGATGAGATTATAACCCCTAAGATTATATTAGAGCTTTTTGGTGTTAAATCTAAAATTATCACTGATGATGAAACAGGCATTAAGAGCGTTATGTTTACACTATAGGTTAAAGAGAAGAAAAAATATATGTGGCATTATAATAGTATTTTAAATAAATTACTATTTGATTTAATGAATTACTGTTGATACAATCTTCATTGTGATGAAAAAAAGAATGAAAATTAATTTAAAAAATATGTTGACATGGAGAATAGCCTTTGGTATAATAAATCTTGTCGCTGAAAAGGACAAAAAAGGTATTGGACATTGAAAACTGAACAGTGTAAGGAAAAAAAAGATAATTGGTTGGGGGTTTGT
>JAKSBP010000122.1 GCA_022361035.1 Clostridia bacterium | reverse complement strand
TAGAAAAAGATTTAATTAAAAATCTAACTAAACCAATATTAATACTCACTGCTGTAGTTTTGGTATTTTTTAATCTTTTTACTGGATTATTAGCTTTAGTGCTTTTTAATATATTATGAAAAGAAGAAGCTCTTAATTTATTTTTTCAATAAAGCTCTTATGTTATCTATTTTTTTAAAGTTTTTTTCATTGAATTCTAGGCATAGTAGTAAGGGCGTGTACTTGACTCTTGTGATTTAAGGGTTAACCATAATTTTTTATACACTTGTTAATCACTATATCTTTTAAAACTTGGAAATTTGTCAAGGTCTGATTTATAAGTAGATTTTAACCTTGACAGATTTTCAAACTGAAATAAATGATTATTTTATATTTATAAATTGACTTTTATATCAATATTTCTCTATCTATGAAAGCTCAACTCCTATGATTTTCAAAGAACAGTATTCTAGTAATCTATAGCACTGGAGCCTTCATAAATAGTAAATATGAAGATATATTAAAAAATAGATATTTATTCATTGAAATGAATTATTAAAAAATTTTATATTGTAAAATAAATTATGTATTTTCTGAAAAGTTATTGACTTCTATTTGTCATCTGATATAATCATGTCAACATCAAAAATTATCTTTGAAGTTTTGGAGGCAAATGAAATGGAAAAACTTATTAGAAAGGTAAGTGCAAAACAATTTTATAGCTTTTTTTACTTTAGCTGGGGCTATTATTTTTACTTTTATTTTAGCGCTGGATACTTGTTTTGCAATAAAATATGGAGAAACCTTTCTAATGAGAATAGGAGAAATAAATCCTTACTGTGTAGCATAGGGGTATAGTATAGAAAAGCTATTTTAGCCCTTATAACAACATAGATAGTTGATTAAGAAGACTCATTAGATGAGTCTTCTTTTTTATATTTAAGTACAAATATTTTCTAGAATATATTATTTTGTTATAAAACCCATGGGATTGTAGTAAAAAAATAATTTATAGAAATGCAAATCTATTTATTGCATTCTATGCAGAAGGGAGAGAAAAAAGTGATTATAGTTATGAAGCCTAAAACAGAAAAAGAAAAAATAGAGAAAATTAAAAATAAAATGGTGAGTTTAGGATGTGGTATACATGAGTCTAAGGGAGAAAATTATCATTTAATAGGACTTGTGGGGGATACAAGCAGGATTGACCGTTCTCAAATTCAAGCTAATAGGAGTGTAGAGAAGGTAATAATCGTACAGGAGCCATACAAGAAGGCAAACAGGCTTTTTCATCCCCAGGAAACAGTAGTAAAAATAGGGAATAAAGAGATTGGAGGAAATAGATTCTCTGTTATAGCGGGGCCTTGTTCCGTGGAGAGTGAGGAGCAAATTGTAGGCATTGCCGAGGAAATTAAAAAAAGTGGAGCAAGCTTTTTAAGGGGAGGTGCATATAAGCCCAGAACATCTCCATATAGCTTCCAGGGACTAAGGGACGAAGGGCTTGAGCTCCTTAAAATAGCCAGGGAAAAGACAGACCTTCCTATAGTTACAGAGCTTATGTCTCCCCATAAAATTGAGAAATTTGTTGAAGATGTAGATGTAATTCAGATTGGTGCAAGAAACATGCAAAATTTTGATTTATTAAAGGAAATTGGGAAAACTGACAAGCCAATATTATTAAAAAGGGGTATGTCGGCGACAATTGAAGAATTGTTAATGGCGGCAGAGTATATAATGTCTGAAGGAAATGAAAAAGTTATTTTGTGTGAAAGGGGAATAAGAACCTTTGAGAAATACACAAGAAATACTTTGGATTTAAGTGCTATACCAGTTATAAAGAAGTACAGCCATTTACCAGTAATTGTAGATCCAAGTCATGCAGGTGGTCTATGGTGGTTAGTTGAACCCTTAGCTAAGGCGGCCTTAGTGGCAGGTGCCGATGGATTGATGGTGGAGGTCCATAATGACCCTGCAAATGCCAAATGTGATGGAGAACAGTCCATTAAGCCTGAAAGATTTAAGTCTTTAATGGATAAATTAAAGAAGCTTGGAAAAATAGAAAATAGAGAAGTATAGGGGTGGCGGTTTTGATTGAATTAGACTTTAACATAACTATTGTAGGACTAGGACTTATCGGAGGTTCCTTTGCAATGGCCCTTAAGGAATTGAACCCTAAAAATCTTTGGGCCGTTGATATAAGCGAAGATGTAATAAAGGCTGCGGAAGAGAAAAAAATAATTGATAAGGGATATCTTGATCCTAGAATTCCCCTTGAAAAATCTGATATGGTAATAATGTGTATATATCCTAATTTAACAATAAAGTTTATAAGAGATAATATGAATAACTTCAAATCAGGGGCCATTGTAACTGATACAGGAGGAGTTAAGGAGAAACTAATTGAGGAAATATATACATTTGTTAGGGATGATATCGACTTTATTGGAGGTCATCCCATGGCTGGAAGGGAGAGTAAAGGATTAGAGAGGGCAAGCAAGGAGATATTTAACAATGCCAACTATTTAATTACTCCCACCGATAAAAACAAGGAAGAGAATATTAAAAGAGTTGAAGATATCGTAAGGGCTATTGGATTTGGAAATATAGTTAAGCTAGACCCTAAAAAACATGATGAAATCATTGCCTTTACAAGTCATCTTCCCCATATATTGGCCTCTGCCCTCGTCAGTAGTGACAGCAGATGTAACACCAAATTTTTTATAGCTGGAAGCTTTAAGGATGCCACAAGGGTGGCTCGAATAAATTCTGAACTTTGGACGGAGCTTATTATGGATAACCGAAATAATACCTTGCATCAGCTAGAGGTTTTTGAAAAAAGCATAGTTGATTTTAAAAGGGTAATAATGGATAATGATAAAGAGGGATTAATGACTTTATTTGAGAAGGGAAGGATGAAAAGGGAGGAACTAGGTTAATATGAAAACTTTAGAAATAAGACTTTCCCAAAAAAAATACTCGATATCTATAGAAAAAGGGATTTTAGGGAAGATAGGTGAAGAGATAGGGAAGATATATCAAAACAAAAAAATTGCCATAATAACCGATTCAAATGTAGAAGAGTTATATGGCAAAAAACTAATAGATTCTCTGAGTAAAAATAATTTTAAAACTAAAACTATTGTAATAGAGCCTGGAGAAAAAAGCAAGTCCCTAGAAACGGCTAAATGCATATATGAAGGACTATTAGACTTTGAGATAACTAGGAGTGATATGGTACTGGCCTTTGGTGGAGGAGTAGTTGGAGATATTGGGGGCTTTGTAGCTTCAACATTACTAAGGGGCATACAATTTATACAGATACCTACCTCTCTCCTAGCCCAAATTGACAGTAGTGTAGGAGGCAAGGTTGCAGTGAACCTGCCCCAGGGAAAAAATCTTGTGGGTAGCTTTTATCACCCAGAGGCAGTATTTATAGACCCAGAGCTTTTAAGAACCCTTGATAAAAGATTCTTATATGATGGGTTGGCAGAGGTAATAAAGTATGGCTGCATAAAGGATAGAGAACTATTTGACAGGTTGATGGAAATTGAAGGCCAAGAGGAATTATTTGATAGTATGGAAGAAATAATATTAAATTGCTGTTCCATAAAAAGGGATGTAGTAGAGAGGGACGAAAGAGATAGAGGGGAAAGACTGCTGCTAAACTTTGGTCATACATTAGGTCACGCAATAGAAAAATATTTTGAATACAATAAATACACCCATGGTGAAGCTGTGGCGATAGGAATGTATAATTTCACGAAAAAAAGTGAGGAAATGGGCATAACAGAGAAGGGTGCTACTAGGCTTATTAAGGAAATTATACTTAAATATAACCTACCCTATAAAATGCCTGATATAGATAGAGATAGTATCATAAAGGCAATTAGGCTTGACAAGAAAAACGAGAGTGATAATTTAAGCATAGTATTATTAAGGGAAATAGGAGATTCATTTATAAAGAAAATAAATAAAGACCATATAGATTTATATTTAGTTTAATAGATATGATTTTTGATTTAGAGATTTTAAGGTAAGATTTTATTGAGGTTTTAAAATATGATCGAAGAGATGTTTACCACATCTAAAAAAATGTTTCATAGGAATTTGAAAGGAGAATTGAAAATGAATTCTGTTAAAATATATCCTAATAAGCTAGGTGGAGAAATAAATATACCCCCATCAAAAAGCCTAAGTCATAGGGCGATAATATGTGCTTCCCTCTCGGATGGGGTAAGCGAGATAGACAATTTGATTTTTTCAGATGATATTAAGGCAACTATGGATGGAATGAGGGCGTTAGGTGTAAGTATTGAAGATGTAGAGCAGTCTTCTGGAGAAACACATCCTATCACTTTGAAAGGAAACTCCAATATACAGGCCAATAATAGAGAAATAGACTGTAAGGAATCGGGTTCGACATTAAGATTTCTTATTCCCTTTGCAGGTCTAGTGGAGGATGAGATAACATTTATAGGTAGAGGAAAGCTTGTAGAAAGGCCCCTTGGCACCTACTATAGAATATTTGATGAGCAGAATATAGAATATAGAAATAATGATGATAAACTCCCCTTATCAGTAAAGGGTATGCTTAAGCCTGGGACATTTAAGGTTGAAGGAAATATTAGTTCACAATTTATAACTGGACTTATGTTTGTCCTGCCTCTACTAGATGGGGATTCAAAGATAGAAATAACTACAGAGTTAGAGTCGAAGGGTTATGTTGACCTAACTTTAGATACTTTGGAGAAGTTTGATATAAAAATTGAAAATAATGATTACAAAGACTTTTATATAAAGGGAAATCAAAAATATCAAAGCAGAAATTACCGAGTTGAGGGAGATTTTTCCCAGGCTGCATTTTGGATTACAGCAGGATTATTGGGTGGGAATATTAGATGTAGAGATTTAAATATAGATTCCCTCCAGGGTGATAAGGCTGTATTGGAGATAGTGAAAAGAATGGAAGGAAAGCTTAGGACAGGTGAAGACCTAATAGAAGTAAATGAATCGGAGACCAGGGGAACTATAATAGATGCGTCCCAGTGTCCGGACCTTGTACCAATTCTTACAGTATTGGGCTCAGTAAGTAATGGAACTACAAAAATAATTAATGGGGAAAGACTCAGAATAAAGGAATCCGATAGAATAAAGGCGATTTCTACTGAGCTTAATAAATTAGGTGCCAATATTAAGGAATTAGAGGATGGATTACTTATTGAAGGAAAAAAGGAGCTAAAGGGAGGCACTGTGGACAGTTGGAATGATCATAGAATTGCAATGGCATTAGCTGTAGCATCTATCAAATGTACTGAGCCAGTAATAATTACCGGTAGCGATGCGGTTAAAAAATCCTATCCTGGGTTTTGGAAGGATTTTGTAAAGCTAGGAGGAAAGATTAATGAGCAGCATATGGGGTAAGAATGTAAAAATTTCAATCTTTGGAGAATCCCATGGAAAAGCCATAGGCGTAGTTATAGACGGGTTGCCCCCAGGTATAGAACTAAATTTAGAAGATATTAGTAGGGAAATGCAGCGAAGGATGCCGGGCAGAAGTAAGATATCCACTCCTAGGAAAGAAGGAGATAAAACCGAGATATTAAGCGGCTTTTTTAATGGAAAGACCACAGGAACCCCCCTTTCTTCAATTATATTTAATACTGATCAAAGGTCAAGAGATTACAAATCCACAAAATCCATACCTAGACCTGGTCATGCCGATTATACGGGCCATATTAGATATTCGGGCTTTAATGACTATAGGGGCGGAGGACATTTTTCGGGAAGGTTAACTGCTCCATTAGTATTTGCGGGAGCTATAGCCAAGCAGATTCTCAGCAAAAATAATATTCAAGTTGGAAGTCATATAAAAAAGATAGGTAGTATTGAGGATGTTCCATTTAATCCCGTAAATATCGAACCTTCACTGTTAAAGGAATTAAAGGATAAGGATTTTTGTGTTATTGATGATGTAATAGGGGAAAAAATGAAGGAACATATCCTGGGGATAAAGGAAGAAAGAGATTCTGTAGGGGGAGTTATAGAAGGAGCAGTAATAAATCTGCCTGAGGGTATTGGTTCCCCCTTTTTTAATTCCGCAGAAAGTAAGCTTTCACAAATACTCTTCTCAATCCCGGGAATAAAGGGAGTGGAATTTGGAGCCGGTTTCGATATAACAGAGATGAAGGGCTCAGAGGCAAATGATGAGCTCTATATTGAAGGTTATAAAATAAGGTCATATTCAAATAATAACGGTGGAATACTTGGTGGTATTACAAATGGAATGCCCATAATATTTAGAGTTGCAATAAAACCTACACCTTCGATAGGTAAGAGTCAAAGAACAGTAGATATATCAAAGGATATAAATACTAGGATTGAAACCGAAGGTCGTCACGACCCATGTATAGTACCTAGGGCAATACCTGTAATTGAAGCCGCCTGTGCTATAGCACTACTAGATTTGATTATGGAAAAGGATGGATTGCTATGAGTGAGCTAGAAAGGTTAAGGGATGAAATTGATAAGATAGATATGGAGCTTGTAGATTTATTTGAAAAGAGAATGGAAAGAGTATTGAAGATAGGTGAATATAAAAAGAATAGCAATATTCAAATCCTTAATCAATCTAGGGAGATTGAGGTTCTAGAAAAGAATATATCAAGATTGAAGAATAAGGCATTTAAGAGGGAAACTAAGGATTTTTTAAATAGAGTTATGGAAATAAGTCGAGATTTACAAAGAAAATGTGTAATGGAGGATAATTCCTTTCTATTAGAGAATAAGGGCAAGGGTTATCATTCATGTGCATTGGATGTTAAGCTAAGAGTTGGCTATCAGGGGGAGGGAGGTTCCTTTAGTGAGGAAGCCTTAATCCAACATTTTGGAAGTGAGGTAGATACCTATAATGTTAGGGAATTTGAGGATGTATTTGAAGCCCTCAAAAATGATAAAATAGATTATGGAGTTCTTCCAATTGAAAATTCGTCCACCGGTGGGATATCAGAGGTATATGACCTTTTAAGGGAATATGGGTTTTACATCGTAGGAGAAAGATGTATAAAGGTGGAACATAATCTAGCAGCCCTTAAGGATACTAAGCTCGAAGATATTGTTGAAGTATATTCCCATCCCCAAGCCTTTAGACAATGTAGAGAATTTTTTAAAGAGTATCCCCATATAAACTTAATACCCTTTAAGAATACTGCAATAAGTGCTAAATACGTTTCAGAAGAAAAATCTAGAAATAAAGCTGCAATTTGTAGTGGCAAAGCAGCAGAGTTATACGGCCTAGAGATGATCAGGTCAAATATAAACTGCAACAAAGAAAATCACACAAGGTTTATAATGATAGGCAAAGATATAGAAGTCCATGAAGTCTCAAATAAAATTAGTATAGTAACTACAACATCCCATACACCGGGGGCTCTATATAGGATCTTAGGCTATTTTACTAGAAACAATCTAAACATGATGAAAATTGAATCAAGACCAATTATAGATAGGTCATGGGAGTACTTCTTTTATATAGACTTTAGTGGAAATCTAAAGGATGAAGCTGTAAAGATGACGATTAAGCAGATAAGAGAAAATAGCAGTTATTTCAAATTATTAGGAAACTATGTTGGACATAAGATTTAATAGGAATGGACGGGATAGAATGAGTAGCTTATTTGGTCTTATAGGCGAGAGACTGGAACATAGTTTTTCACCTATCATACATTCAATAATATTTAAAGAGATAAATCTAGAAGGATATTATCACTTATTTGAAGTTGATAGACAAGATTTAAAAAGAGCGGTTTTAGGCTTAAATGCATTAGGAGCAAGGGGAGTAAATGTAACCATTCCATATAAAGTAGAAATTATGAAATATGTACATGATATATCCCATGAAGCTGAAAAGATTGGTGCTATAAATACCCTGTCCTTTAAAGAAAATAATATTCTTGGGTACAATACTGATTATTTTGGCTTCGGTATTATGTTAGATAAATTTAAGGTTGATGTAAAAAATAGAGAAGCTGTTATTTTAGGTACAGGAGGAGCAGCGAAATCCGTACTACAATATTTACTAGATAACAATATAAGAGACGTTACTATTGTAAGTAGGGATATAAATGCAAAAAGAGCGAAATTTCTAGACTACAGGGTAATATCCTATGATGATATAAAGAGAATTGGTCAGCAAGATATAATAATAAATATCACACCATGTGGAATGTATCCCAAGACTAATAATTCACCAGTTAATGGGGAAGATATTTCAAAATTTAATACGGCTATAGATTTAATTTATAATCCAATGGAGACATTGTTTTTGAAACATGCAAAAAGTTATGGGCTTAAGGCTTTGAATGGACTCTATATGTTAGTAGGTCAGGCAATAAAGGCCCAGGAATTATGGAATGATGTGGAAATTAATGGGGAAATAATTGATAGTATATATAGTAGGACTCTCCAAAATATTAAAAAAATAGTAGGCTGAACTTTTAATAGAAGTCTCCTTATTTATAATTTTTAAAAACATGTAGAAATTGTAGAGGGTCTATTGTTGAGGATAATTTTTATAAGGTGGTAAATACAATGAAAAGGGGTAATAAAAATATAATCATCATAGGTATGCCTGGCTGTGGAAAAACGACTATAGGGAAGTTAATAGCTGATAAATTAAATAGGGAATTTTGTGATGTGGATGGCTATATAGAGAAAAAAGAGGGAAGAAGTATTCCAGATATTTTTAGAGATCATGGCGAAGGATACTTTAGAAATCTGGAAAAAAGTGCAGTGGAAGAAGTAAGTAAATATACAGAATGTATAATATCATCGGGGGGAGGGGTGGTGAAACTTTCCTCCAATATGGAGTTGTTAAGAAAAAATGGTATAATCATATTTATCAATAGGACAGTAGATGATATAATATCAGATATTGAGATAGAAGGTCGCCCCCTATTAAAGAATGGGAAAGAAAGACTTTATAAGCTCTATGCAGAAAGAATTGAACTCTATAGGAAGTATTGCGATTACGAAATAAAAAATAGGGGATGTATAGATGAGGTAGTAAATGAAATTTTAGATATTATACAAACTGAAGGTAGCTCTTAGGATTTGTAAACTTAAAAGGATGATTCCATACACTTGGCTAAAGGAGCTGAAAGATTTGAAAATTCTCATATTAAATGGACCAAATATTAACTTGCTAGGTATAAGAGAGGAAAATATTTATGGTAAAACAACCTATGAAGAAATGTGTGAATATCTTAGGGAAGAAGCTGAGAAATTAAAGTTGAATATCAATATTTTACAAAGCAATGTTGAGGGAGAGCTGGTAGGTTTCATACAAGATGCCTACGGAAAGTATGATGGTATAATAATAAATCCGGCCGCATATACCCACCATAGCATTGCAATATTAGATGCAATAAAAGCAGTGGGAATTCCAAC
>JAKSBP010000180.1 GCA_022361035.1 Clostridia bacterium | reverse complement strand
TTATATTTGTTTCATATTTCTCATTTAACTCATCCAAAAAATAATGTATAAAAATTGCAATATCATCTTGCCTTTCTCTAAGTGGAGGTATATCTAACCGTATAACATTTAATCTATAATATAAGTCAGCTCTAAAGTTTTTCTTTTCAATTTCTTGAAGTAAGTTTTTATTAGTTGCCGCAATAATCCTCACATCAACTGGCATATTCCTGCTGCTACCCACTTTTTCAATCTCCTTTTCCTGCAATACCCTAAGGAGCTTTGCCTGCATGTTTAAAGACATATCTCCTATTTCATCTAAAAATATTGTTCCCCCATTGGCCAATTCAAATTTTCCCTTTTTTCCACCTCGTTTTGCCCCGGTAAAGGCTCCTTCAATATAGCCAAATAATTCTGATTCCAATAATTCAGAAGGAATAGCCGCACAGTTTACACGAATTAGAGGCTTGTCACTACGTCTGCTTGAATAATGAATAGCATTAGCAAATACTTCCTTACCCGTCCCAGTTTCTCCCGTTATCAGTACTGTGAAATCATTTTTAGTAGCTTTTTCAGCAATTTTTTTAACCCTTAAGAATTTATCACTTTTTCCTACCATATTATTAAAGGAATATTTATTTCCAGAAATCCTTTTTAATTCTTTTTTATAGTATTGTAGCTCATCATCCATTTCTTTAAGTTCATTTGCAAGCTTCATAGTATGTCCTGTAAATTTCACCTGGCCTACCGCTGCAATAGCCTTATTTTCATCTTCTACACAGGCCCTTGAAACAACTACATACTTTTCCTTTGTGGGAGACTGTCCTTCTGCTAACTTATGCAAAACACTGACTTCTGTCTTTTTATTAATAAGGATTTCTGGAAGCTTTGAATTTTTAATAATTTCCCGAACAAACTTCCCTAATATATCCTCCTTCTTCATGCCTAAGTAATTACAATACGCATTATTAATATTAATAATGTTTCCTTCTTCATCTACTATTAAAAAACCATCTTCTGAAATCTCTAAAATCTTATCAAAAACTAATTTGTCTCTTTTTAGTTTAATAAATATCTCTTTTTCGCTTTTTTCTTTCTTAGACATAGTTATATTCTTCACCCTTTTAAATTTTTAATTATATATAGTGAAACAATTTCAAACTTAAATTTATACCATATTAAAAATATCAGTGTTTATGTGATTTTTTGATATGTATAAATTAACCTTTTAGTTTGTTTCACTATAGAGATTTAAGTAAAAACTATCTACATATAAATAACTAAGTTTTAATATTATTTTTCTTTACTGGGAAAAATTATACAACAAGCTATTTGATTCTTATTTAACTTTATTTTCTGCATTTTTCGACAATTTCCTTCATTAATTGTAACTTTATTTATATATTTTCTTGTCTTTTTACAGGATTGCATAGGGTCTAGCTAGAACATGTATAAAAAAATTTAAGAACTTATTGCCAAATTGGTCAAAAGATTGTATACTTTAAATATAATCTAAATCCCTGGAGATGATAAAAGTGAAATCAATTTACACTCTAAATTCCACTGAAAAAAAAATTCTAAATTTAATTCAAAAAAAAAGCAGTATAACTAAAAATAAGCTTCTTAACATTACAGAAATGAAGCTCACTTCTCTAAATCGAGTGATGAATACACTTCTTGATAATAACTTGATTTTAAAGGTTGGTATCGCTGAATCTACCGGTGGAAGAAAACCTACTCTTTATGATGTAAATGAAGAGTATGGATATATTGTAGGTGTGAATATTTCCAGAATTTACAGTAATGTGGTTGTAGTAAATATGAAGATGGATATCATAGCCAACGAGAAATTTATTATGACAGAAAACCACACCCCTAAAGTAACTGTCAAAGCTATATCCCAGATTATTAATACTAATCTTGAAAGGTTAAAGATAACAAAGGACAAGGTTTTAGGTCTTGGAATCGGTACGGTTGGTCCCCTAGATAGAGAAAATGGAATTATGCTAAATGTTAGTCATTTTAATGCTTCGGGATGGAAAAATGCAGATATTAGGAAAATGTTACAAGATCAGGTTAAAGTCCCTATTCTATTGGATAACGGTGCAAATACTGCTGTAATAGGAGAAGCTCTTTACGGTTATGGTAAAGGATTTAAGAATGTTGCCTATTTTCACTGCGGTATTGGTATCAGAACAGGTATCACCAACAAAAGCTCTTTGATAAGAACAATCAATGATACAGAAGACGCCTTTGGACATATGGTTATAGATATTAATGGTGCACCATGCCCTTGTGGAAATAGGGGATGTATTGAGTCCTATGTCTCAATCCCCTCTCTTATTAATGGATTTAGAAAAGAGGCGGAGTTTGGACATTCAACGACTATTTCAAAGCCAATAGCCGATGTAAAGCACTTTGATATCTGCGATGCTGCGATTTACGGAGATGAGTTATCAAAGAGGTTGATAGAAAATGCTGGAGAAATATTAGGAACAGGTTTAGCAAATTTCAGTAATCTACTGAATCCCGATTTAATTATATTAAGCGGACCTCTTATTAACTATTGTAGTATATTTTATGATATAGTTGAAAAAACTTTCCATACTAGAACCTATTTTAAAAAGGAAAAAAAGGTTATATTTAATAAAGGTGGTAAATTTAAAGATAATTCTATCGCTCTAGGAGCTGCTGCAATGTTTTTAGAGCAGATGCTAGAAAGTTAGATTTACCCAGACAGTTAAGCTTTAATAGGAGATGCATATTTTTTATTATAGGTATGTGTTTCTTTTACGAAAACTTATAACCATTTTGGTGAAAAGTTCCAATTTATTATTTCCATATTTCATAAGTAATATAATGAGCTTGATTTAAAATTAAGGAGGATTTATACTATGGAAGCTCAAAATAAAAATGAAAAAATATATGATAGGGATACCAATGACTTGATCTTAAGGGATTTTCTAGCCCTTGATCGTACTATCCTAGCAAATGAAAGAACTCTTTTAGCATGGATAAGAACCTCATTGAGTGTAATAGTTGCAGGGGTTGGATTTATAAAGTTCTTTGAAATGAAGCTTATATCTACCATAGGCTATAGTCTTATCCCCCTAGGTATAATGATCTGTATATTAGGTATATATAGGTTTATTAAGCTTCAAAGAAAACTACCTTCAGCAAATGACTAAAAAAATTTCATTTAAGTATTTATTGGCATAATAACTCATGTTCTACCTAACTAAATTTCCCAATTAAAAAATATCTTTATTAGGGGCATCTTTTTAAAATTATAATTTAATTCTTCTATTCGGCGGAATATGAGGCATAATAGATTAGTTTCTATACATCTTTCTATTATGTATGCTTGTAAAAAAACAAAAGGGGATATCTCAGAATGACGAGTTCTTACATGATTTGAAATTTCATCGAATTGACACTTACATCGCTACTAATCAAACCCATGAAATTTCAAAACCTTGAACCTCATTAATTTTAAAATACCCCAGCACTTTATTCATAGAATTCTTTTATGAGACAGCCCCTTTAAAATAGTAGGCAACATATTTATCATATTATCCTTGATTCAATATATTATGAAGCTCTACTAAAAACTTCTCTGTTTGCTCTATGCTGCCAGTACTAACCCTTATCCAGTTATCCCAGTCCCAAAGGTATCCGGGTCTTATTATTATTCCCTCTAAAGTTTCACTTTAAGCTTCTACATAATCTCGGGCTTTTTCTTCACTTTTAAGCACCCTTAAAGCTCCTAAAGCTAATGATTCAAGCTCATTTTCTCCAGGCATTATTTCAACGGGTGCTATAAATTTCACTCGCTTTGTAATCCAAGATGTTATCATTTCTGAGTACGCGATACCTCCAGTAATAATTATGGCATCCACATCTCCTTCTACAACAGTTGCTAAATCACCAATTCCTTTAGCTATTTGATATGCCATAGCTTCATATACTAATCTTGCTTCCTCATTACCATCTTCAATCATCTTTTCAACTTCTCTCGCATCAAGGGTATTAAGGTAAGCACTAATGCCGCCTTTTCCCCTTAACTTCTTGTGCATTGTTCTTTTGTCAAATTTTCCAGAATAGCAAAGGTCTATAAGCTTCTTACAGGGAACCCTTCCAGCTCTTTCAGGCGAAAATGGTCCTTCATCATCGGATATTATATCAACCATTTTTCCTTTTTTATGAACACTTAAGGATATTCCTCCACCTAAATGGGCAACAACAAAGTTCATGTCTTTATATTCTTTCCCATAATTCTTAGCAACCTTAATAGCCATTGCCCTTGAATTTAATGCATGACTAAAGCTTACTCTTGGTATATCCGGCATACCTGAAATACGGGCTATATCATTCATTTCGTCAACGGCAACCGAATCATATATACATGCAAGTATGTTAAGTGGTTTAGCTATTTCATAGGCTATAAGGGCCCCTAAATTTGAAGCATGTTCAACAATAGGATTGTTCTTGAGTCGGTCTACCATGACTTCGTTAACCTCATAGGCACCAGATTGCACAGGCGGTAACAGCCCCCCTCTTCCTACAACTGCCGATAACTGCTTTACATCAAAGTTGTTATCCTTTAGAAAGGATAGTACTGCTTCCCTTCTCATTTCAAATTGATCCTGTACCCTTTCATACTTCTCTATCTCTTCTACAGAATGATCCAATGTTTCCGATAATATTTTCTTTCCATCCTTGTATAGTGCAAGCTTTGTAGATGTCGATCCTGGATTTATGGCCAATATTTTGTAAGACATTATTTTCTCCCCCTTATAAATTATACAGTTTTACTTTATTTCTTTCTCTACTCATTCTCATTTTATTTAAAGCCTAAGACTATCTCATTTTATGCAGATTAATCATAGGCTTTAAATAATGTAGTAGGCTAAAAAAGTTATGAAATTTATATTATACACTTTAATTAACTATTTAACTAAAACCATACCTACCTTTATCGCTTTAATATTAATATCAATAAATCTTTCCTTTACATTTTCCCTTATGATTCTTTCCCAATCTATCTCATCAAGGCCCATAGATTTTACAAGGCTACCAAGAAGTATCACGTTCATAACCTTTGCATTTCCAAGCTCTTCTGCCTTTGATACGGCATCTACAATAGTTGCATTTGCTTTTTCCTCTAAATGTTCAATTATTCCTTCTGGATAGTCTGCCTTACCATTAAGTATAGGCATTGATTCTATTTCAAAGTCATTTACAACTGCTTTTCCCTCTGGCTTCAAATACTTTAACCATCTTACAGCTTCCATTTTTTCAAAGGAAACTAGTATATCTGCTCCACCTATTTCTATAACAGGTGATTCTACCTTATCTCCATATCTAACCTGAGATGATACTGAACCTCCTCTTTGGGACATTCCATGGATTTCACTCATTTTTACGTCATATCCAGCTTCCATAAGACCTATTGTTAAAAGCTTACTTGCAAGGATTGTCCCTTGACCGCCTACTCCTACTAAAAGAATACTCTTTGTCATATTATTTTACCTCCTTAGCAATAGCCTCTACTGGACACGTTTGAAGACAAACTTCACAGCCTACACAATGGATTCTATTAATACTTGCCTTTCTAGTTACTTTATTAAATGATAGTGCAGGACATCCTGTTTTAATACACTTTCTACATCCAATACATTTTTCATCATCTATTAAGCACTTCTCAGTAAATGCACCTGCAAACTCTTCTTTATCTTCCTTAGAAAACTTTTTAAGTACACAAGGCCATCTAGTGATGATTACTGAAGGTTCATCTAAATCTAATGCCCAATCAAAGGTTTCCTTAACTAACTTAAGATTGTTTGGATCAATAGTTCTAATATGCTTCACTCCACATGCCTTTGCAAGTGCCTCAATATCTACTATTGTAGTTGGCCTTCCCTGCAGTGTATATCCTGACCCTGGGTTTTCCTGATGTCCTGTCATACCTGTAATTCTGTTATCTAATATAACGTTTACTGTATTACTTCCATTGTAAACAACATCTAGTAATGAGTTAATTCCTGTGTGAAAGAATGTAGAATCACCAAGCACTGATACAACCCTCTTACCAGAACCATCCCTCATGTTGAATACCTGCTGAGCTCCATGACCAGCACTTATACTTGCTCCCATACAGATATCTAAGTCCATTGCATTATACGGATCAGCAAATCCTAATGTATAACAACCTATATCACCGGAAACCATAACATCTTTTTTCTTTCCAAGCTCATAGAAGAATCCCCTATGTGGACATCCAGCACAAAGAGTCGGAGGCCTACCAACTACTTTAGTCTCATCGTATGCTATAGATGGCATTGTTTCACCAAATACTGATTTTCTTATTACATCGGCTGTCATCTCTCCAGTGTATGGGAAAATATCCTTACCATGGCACTCTATTCCTAATATTTTTAAATGTTCTTCTATATATGGATCGTTTTCTTCTATAATGTAGATTTTATCAACCCTACTTGCAAATTCTTTAATCTTGTCACTTGGTAGGGGATTAGTAAATCCAAGCTTTAAATATGATGCAGTACTGCCGAATACTTCCTTTGCATATCCAAAGGCAACACCCGATGCTATAATACCGATTTTTGTATCATTCCATTCAAAGAAATTAAGCTCAGTTTCGTTTGAGAATTTCTCTAATTTTTTTAATCTTTCCTCTACCCTTACTCTTAAATGTCCTGCATGGGCTGGTATAGCCATATATTTCTTTATATCTTTAACATACTCTTTTATTCCTACTTCTTCTCTATCGTAACATTCAACTATACCCTTTGAGTGACAGACCCTTGTTGTCATTCTAAGCAGCACAGGAGTATCATACTTTTCACTTATCTCAAGTGCAGTTTTTACCATATCCTTAGATTCTTGACTATCAGCAGGCTCTAACATGGCGATTTTAGCAAACTTTGCATAGTTTCTATTATCCTGTTCATTTTGTGATGAATGGTGACCTGGTTCATCGGCAGTTATAAGAAGCATACCACCATTCACACCTGTGTATGCAAAAGTAAATAGCGGATCAGCAGCGACGTTTACACCTACATGCTTCATAGCTGCAAGAGTTCTTGCTCCAGCAATAGAACCACCGATAGCAGCCTCTAGTGCGACCTTTTCATTTGGAGCCCATTCTGCTAACATGTCACCTTTGTATAAGGCAATGTTTTCTAGTATTTCAGTACTAGGTGTTCCAGGATATGCTGATGCATACTTAACACCTGCTTCATATGCCCCACGGGCTATGGCCTCATTACCTGTTAATAACTTTTTCATTTTTTCACCCCTTCTATTGTTGTCCAAAATTTCATTAAATATGATTTTATTAAAACCTACCTATTTTACAGTTGAAGCTGATAATACTAATGATAGATACTTCTCCTCAGAAGTAGAGCCTCTAGACGTCAATACTATAGGAACCTTAGCACCTACAATAAATCCAGCCATCTTAGCATTAGCTGTATATATAAAAGCCTTTCCTAGGATGTTACCTGCTGTAATGTTTGGAACAATTAATATATCAACATCACCGGTAACTTCACTTTCAAAGCCTTTAATTTTAGCTGATTCTTTACTCATAGTAAGGTCATAGGATATTGGACCTTCTAAAATACAATTCTCTATTTCTCCATCTATATTCATTTGCTTTAACTTATCTGCATCAATAGTTTCAGGCATTTTAGGGTTTACCTTTTCAACCGCAGTAAGCACTGCTACCTTTGGCTTTTTATATCCCATCGCCACAAAGGTTTCTACAGCATTTTCTATTATTTCTTTCTTTTGCTGTACATTAGGATACATCATCATTCCACCATCTGTAACTGCTAAAAGCTTGTGATAGGTAGGAATCTCATGGATTACTATATGGGACATAATTCTTCCTGTTTGAAGTCCCTTCTCCTTATCTACAACAGCCTTTAATAAATCAGCAGTTTGAATTTTACCCTTCATTATAAAATCTACTTTACCCCTGTTAACAAGCTCTACCGCTTTACGGGCTGCTTCACTATCATCGGCAGCATCAATTATACAATTCTTATCTAAACTTTCATTTAATTTGCCTAGAACTTCCATTATCTTTTTTTTGCATCCTATTAAAACAGGCTCTACAATTTTATCCTCTTTAGCCTTAAATACTGCTTCTAATGTGTGTTCATCTTCAGCCACAACTACAGCAACCCTTTTTACGGATTCAAGATTTTGAACCTTTTCAATCAACTCATCAAAGTTCTTGTAAACCATTCTATCCCACCTCTGCATCTACATTTGTCTTAGTTTTTTTAAGTTCAATTTCTTATAAATATATAGAGCAATATTTATGCCAAAAAAAACACAGGCTTAAAACCTGTATTTTTCAATATTTTTTATAGTTTATATTTATTTAACGTTAACTAATGTTAACTTAGTGTTTACTTTTGTTGTCATTTGCCATCATTTATTAATCTTCTTCCAAAGAATAGTTCTATTAATATTAGATACGTATATATTTTTCTAAAGAATGCTAACTATTCATTTTATTCCATAGGGATGCCCTACTTATACCTAGTGTCTTTGCTATATCTGTTTTTGACAACCCTTGCTGTAAAAGCATACTTATTATTTTTTTCTCAAAATGATTATTTATTTGCTTTAAATCTATATATTTACTTATTACACCTTCCTCAATATCATCGTCACTATTTACTATTTGAGTCTCATCTAAATCTACCCTATTAAATAGGATATACTGTTGAACTATATTTCTAAGTTCTCTTACATTGCCTGGCCAGTGATAATTTAATAGCTTTTGCTTAGTCCTTTCATCTATTGATATTTTTTCATATTCATCTGATAATTCAGTTAATAAATATTCAAATAAGGGTATTATATCCCCTTTCCTTTTCCTTAGTGCTGGAATACTTAATTCAAGTATATTTAGTCTATAGAACAAATCACTTCTAAAGCTTCCATTTTCAATCTCTCTTTTAAGTTTTTCATTTGCTGCTGATATTATCCTTACATCCAGGGGAATTACGTAATCGGAACCAATCCTCATTATTTCTTTTTCTTCTAAGACTCTTAAGAGCTTTGCTTGAAGGTTCAAAGAAATACTATTTATTTCATCTAAAAATATTGTTCCACCATGGGCTAACTCAAATAATCCTAGCTTTCCTCCTTTTCTTGCTCCAGTAAAGGCCCCTTCCTCGTATCCAAAAAGCTCACTTTCAAGTAGGGTTTCCGATATAGCTGCACAATTTACAGCAACAAATGGTGAATCATTTCTCATGCTTATATTGTGTATACTTTGGGCTATCATTTCCTTTCCAGTTCCACTTTCTCCATATATAATTACAGTACTATCATTCTTCCCAATTATTTTAGCCTTATTTATAGTCTCTTTCATTATTGGATCAACATGTATTATATCTTCAAATTTATATTTTGCATAAAGACCCTTTTTATTAAGCTCGTATCTTATTTTCTTCTCTAATTTTTCAAGCTTTGTTATATCTTGAAATGAACATAGAACCCCTTCAATCTGCCCATCAACATTCATTATTGATACATTTACAGCTATAATCAAGTCTCTTAAAAACTTTATTTCATTAAACATTTCTACTTTATCTTCTAAAACTTGAACTATAAATTCTAGTTGTGGAAATACATCAACTAAATTTCTCTCTATAACCTCACTAGTATCTTTCTTCAAAAGTTCCTTAGCTCTTTCATTATATAGTTCTATCTTCCCATTATAATCCACAGCTATAACAGCATCATGAACTCCATCTAATATAGTCCTCAATACTTCATTTTTATATTTTTCCTTATATAAGTTTTCTACAGTTTCTTTTGCATAGGTCACTGTTTCATAAATAGATTCTTTAGTTGCATTTAAAAAAACTGTATCAAAGTCATATTGTTTTGCTACGCTTACTCCCATACCTCCACCAATCACAACAATGTTTTCTTTTCTATTAAAATATTTTTTTAGAATCAACTCTATACCATCAGTTTCATCAAATCTTTCAATATTAATATCAACATTCAAGAAACTTTTCCATTCATCATAGTTGAAATATATTCCATTCCATAATAAAAATAGAATATCTTTAGAATACTTGCTGGCTTTCCTAATTGCATTTAGTATGTCTAAAGTATTTACCTTAAGTCTAACAACCGGTACCTTCAAAACCGCTTTTAAGTCTCTAAATACGCCACTACGAGTAATTATTGCTTTGACACCTTTCTTTTCAAGCCTTAATCCTTGATCAATCCATTTATTAGGTTCTAGGACTTCTATTATGATATTTCCCTCTTTTACATCATTTTCAAATAACTCAATAATGTCATTTTTAAGTTCTTTATTTAAAGCAAGTATACCGATTTTCTTATTCATACTAACCTCCTAAATTTAAAAGAGACTCTAATCAAGGTAAAACTTTATAAACATCCACTATATGAGAGCACTTCTATGAATACTATTTTTTTTAAGTTGACTATATCTTAACATCTGAGCAAGCTCTATAAATCTACAATATGAATATTCATAAAAATTATAAAACGCTTTGCAATAGTAATTCCTATAGCTTTCGCTTTTATCTTCAATTTCCCTATATCTTCTACATCCACCTCTACACAAAGATATCCATTTACAATCCTTACAATTATAGTTTAACTTCATAGAGCTATTTATGAAGTTTTTTGCAGCATAACTGCTATGGATTTCTTCAAAGGTATTATTATTTATATTTCCCAGCTTATACTCATCTATTACATAGAAATCACATGGGTATACACTACCATCGGATTCAATTACATTTTGAATTGAACAATAACCCTTCATATCACAACTCTCCGGAACTCTCCCTGAAATCATTGAAAGTATATTATCAAAAAATCTTATACTAATAATATTGTTAGTCTTTATATCATTATACCAAAGATCAAAAAGGGCTTTTAAGAATTGTTCATACCTTTCAGGAGTAAGGGAATACTGTTTAGTTCCATGTTTGTCCCCAACTGGGTCTAGGCACGGTATATATTGCATATATTTAAAATTATTTCTCTTATAGAAATTATAAATACTTCGTATTTTACTTGCATTTAACTTGTTCACCACTGTAAGAATATTATATTGAACATTATATTTTTTTAATAATTTAGATGTTTTAATAATCTTTGTATAGGTTCCTTCACCTCTAGCATCAACTCTATTAATATTATTTACATCCTTAGTACCATCTAATGATAGACCCACTAAAAAGTCATTATTAGCAAAAAATTTTGCCCATTTTTCATCAATTAATATTCCGTTTGTTTGAATGACATAATTTACTTTAGTATTATTCCTATTATATCTGTTAACTAAATCTATAAATTTATTAAAATAATCTAGACCTCTTAATATAGGCTCTCCTCCTTGAAAGGCAAAAGTACAAAAACCATTTTTTGTATAATCTATTGCTTTTTTTATCAAGTTTTCTGTACATTCTACAGATATCATTCCATAATCCTTTATTTGCCTATTATCTATTACATCATGATAAAAACAATATTTACATCTCAGGTTACACTTCCCAGATGCTGGCTTTATTAAAACCGATATATTTCTCATGGATATCCTCCAATCTAAAGAATTAGTAAATGTAAAAGCTTTAAAACTCTTTATAAAGGTTTAAAGCTTTTATATTTACTATATAGTGAAACAAACTTTTAAATGAAATTAATTAAAGCATATTAATATACTTGATATAAACAGGTTAATCTGAGTATATATAAATTTAAGGAATTTTGATATTTCATTTGAGTGACTTTATAGACCTGTTTTATCCTCTAGTATTATGAATAAAAACAGGTCTATAGTGGAAACGAAAAGGAAATATCAAAATTCCTGGCTAAGAAAGTTAGCACTTCTACCAAAGTTAATTTATTTCACTTTACTATTGCGACCTATATAGATGAGTGATAGAGAATGTTAACTTACTACAGCAGCCACTGAGAATCCTTTAGGCTCATGCTATAAATCTGTTTATAGATAGGTAATATGAAGGTAAAACAGATTCATAAAAATCGCTCTAAAGGAAACCTCAGAGTCTGTTTTCGTTTATTAAGCTTCTTAGTCATACATCTATAATTGTACAATACTATTAACATTTTACAAGTTAAATCTACTA
This sequence comes from Clostridia bacterium, assembly GCA_022361035.1. GTDB lineage: Bacteria > Bacillota > Clostridia > Peptostreptococcales > Caminicellaceae > JAKSBP01. The sequence goes on along the minus strand of JAKSBP010000180.1, from coordinate 22,935 downwards.
ATATTTTTTAGACAAATCCGCCAGCTGTTGAGATGTAAGATTTATGTCTTCAAGTGCCAAAACTATTTGTTCTATAGAACTACTTTGTGTCTTTAAAATAGAGTTAGTTTCATCTACAGCTGAAGCTGTTGATTCAACAGATAATTTTAAATTATCTAAGACTATCTTAATCTTACTTACCGCTTTTTTTGTTTCATCAGAAAGTTTTCTTATTTCTTCTGCCACTACCGAAAATCCTCTACCATATTCACCTGCTCTAGCTGATTCGATAGCTGCATTCAAACCAAGCATATTTGTTTGATCGGATATATTTTTTATATATTCTAAAATTCTATCAGTATGACCTACTTGACTTTGAGATTCTTTACTTTTAGTAGAGATATCATTGGAGGCCCTTTCTATTTGACAGGCACCAGATGAAATTTCATCTATACTTGCAGTTATTTCCTCCAAAGCTGCTGCAACGCTTTCCGAAAGACTCGAAAGTTCTATTTGCCTTTCTATACTTTGGGAAATAACAGCACAACCTATACAATCACCTTCATAACTTCTTATGGGAATAAAAGTAGCCTTAAATGTTATACCAAATTTTTCTTTAGGAACAATCCTTATCTTCTCCTTATTATTCTCAATACAATCTTTAACATGATACCTTTTTTCTACAGGCGTTCCTTCTGCATCCTTAATATCTATCTTATTTCCTGGAACATATTTAATATTTTGTTCTGTATCATATATTGAAATTGCTGCATCTGAACCAACGATTTCCTTTATATATCCTGAAATTTCAATAAATGAGTTAATAATTTTCTTATTGTCATTCATCTAATTATCCTCCTTACGAAAACTTATCTTTATATTAGTTCTCTATATTATCTATTAAATAGTTAGTTCCTCTTCTACACTTCCATACATTAGGGAATTCAAATTTAGTAGTTTCAGCCCATTTTTTTGTAAGTTTAAAGTGTTCAAAGGACCAATTGCAATATTCGTAAGCTTTTTTCCCATCCCAAGTCTTATATAATTCTTTCTTTAGCTCTTCAACAACCTCTTCAAATTCCTCCTTATTTCCCAAATCGTATATTTCCCCAGGGTCTTCTTTTAAATTGAAGAGAGATGGATAATCGTATCCGTAAAAATCGATCAGCTTCCACTTGCCTTTTTTAATCATAGCTGAAGGTTTATCCTTAGCAGGTGGATAACTTCCAATTTCTGATATTATTACCCTATCTTCTTCTATTTCTTCTTCACCCTTCAATATTTTAACTAAACTTCTACCATAGGTATTAGGAAGCTTAGCTCCTCCAGACCATTCTACAAAGGTATCCGTTAAATCAAGTAAACAAGTTGTCTCATCTATAATTTTATTTTTAGGATATTCCTTTGGATATGAAATAATAACAGGTACCTTTACTGAGCTTTCAAAAAATGTAGTTTTCCAATAAAAATCATTTATTCCCATTGATTCTCCGTGATCTGATGCATATATAATTATCGTATTATCAAGACCTAAGCTGCTTTCAACGCCCTCTATAATTCTCCCCACATTTTCATCTAGATATTCTACTAATGAATAATAAGCGGCTCTCATTCTTCTTTTATCAATTGGATCAATATCATCAATCTTTCTTCTCCTGAGCCAATCCTTCATAGCAGGATGAAGATTTTTCTTAAAATCCTCTGGTGTTTCAATTTCAGGAAGCAAATTAAAGTAGTAATCAAACCTTTCTTTGTCAGCTATAAATGGTGGATGTGGGGCATATAAGCCAATAGTCATAAAAAGCGGTCTGTCATCCTCTCTTTTTCCCATATACTCAATAGCTTTTTCAGTAACTTCTCTGTCAAAATCGTATAATGCAGAATTACCTGCTCCAGCCTTTTCAATAGTTATCCTTTTTTGTTTCATCATTTCCCCGTAATCCTCATATATCCACTTAAAGGTTTCATCCCTATGATAGTTTGGAGTTACATCACCAACAAATCTTTTCTCAAAACCATGATTTTGATCGGGTCCACAAAAATGCATTCTTCCAGATAATATAGTTTCATACCCTGCTATATTTATTGAATGAGCAATAGTTGCTATATCACTATATAGTGATTGAAAATTATTCATTGCACCTGTTTCTAAGGGTAATTGACCAGTAAGTAAGGACATTCTGCTAGGTACACATAAAGGTGAATTACAATAGCAATTACTAAGCTTAATACCATTTCCTGCTAGTTTATCCATATTGGGTGTTCTCACATAAGGGTCTCCGGCATTCCCCATCACAGTTGCATTGTGCTGGTCTGAAAGTATAAAAACTATATTTGGCCTTTTCATTATCTCACCTCAATATAATTATCCTTTGAATCCATGCTCCAATTATCTGTTATCTCATTAGTCAACCCATTATAGAATTTTTCCATAAGAGGAAAGCGCGTTTTATGGGCCCACTCTTTCATAATGTAAAAATTCTCCATAGCTTCCTCAGATAATCTCAATGCCTTTTCCCCATCCCAGACTTCATTCAACTCATCTAACAATTCTTTTTTAATTTCATCATGACCAGGTAAATTACTTAAATCATCACCACATAAAAAATCTTCTTTTAAATTATATAATGATACTTCTTCATATCCATGATATGAAATCAGTTTATAATCACCTTTACGAATCATAGCAGCTGGGAGGTCTTTATCAAATCGATTCTTTCCATACGTACCTATTTGTGAAACAATGGCTCTATTTGAGTCTATCTCTTCTCCCTTTTCCAATACTCCTCTTAAGCTTTGTCCATAGGGTTTTGGAAGCTCAGGTCCTGTTCCATAATCAATTAGTGTTCTTGTTACATCATTTAGACAGACTAAACCTTCTATTTCTCTTCCTTTCTCAACTCCTGGACCTGAGAATATCAACGGAACTTTAACGGAGCATTCAAAAAATGTTGTTTTCCATACTAAATTATTGATTCCCATTGACTCTCCATGGTCTGAAGCATAAATAAATATAGTATTATCACCTAATTTTTTCTTAGCAGCTTCAATGATTTTCCCAATATTTTCATCCAAAAACTCTGTATTTGCATAATATGCTGATCTAACCCTTCTCCAGTCTTCCTTAGTTATATCTTTCAAATTCCTTCTACGCTTCCATTCAACAATCGCAGGATGTATACTTTCCTCAAAATTAGAATGAATTGGAGCATCATCAATCAAATCATAGTAATACTTATATCTTTCAGTTTCAGCAATAAAAGGAGGGTGGGGAGAAAATAAACCAATGGTCATCATTAAAGGTCTTTCATCCTCTCTCTTTTCTAAAAATTCTATTGTATCCCTCACAACTGCGTTGTCATATTCTTGAACTACGCTATTTCCTCCACCTGACTTAGTTATTCCATCTCGCTTCTGAAGAATGGTAAACATTAGGTCTGGGCCTAGATTCGGCAACAAGTTATTATACCCTACATACATAGGAGTATTGTCACCAGTCAACCTTACTTCATGTCCTCTATATTGATCTGTACCATATAAGTGCATCCTTCCAGCTAATACTGTTTGATAACCACCAATATTCATTGAATGTGCATATGTTGGAATATTAGGATCTAATGTTGCTTGATTAACTAAGGCACCATGATCTACGGGAAGTTGGCCACTTAGCAAAGACATTCTCGCTGGAACGCATACTGGACAGTTGGTATATGCGTTATTAAACTTCGTTCCATTTTTAGCTAGCCTATCTAAATTTGGAGTCCTTACATAGGGGTCTCCCGCATTGCCCATTACACCATGGTGATGTTGATCAGTAAATATAAAAACAATATTTGGTCTCTCCATAGACTCTTCTCCTTTTTTCAATTTAAAATATAATTTATTTTAAATATACCCTCATCCTGCAATTATCATTAAATATTCACTTAAATTATAGAAAGAGTTTATTCCCTTCTACAGTTATATAATATAGATGTGTGACTTAGAAACTTAAGTTTTAAGAAGGAGACAAACCCATCCCTACAAAAGTAGGGAACGGTCTACTGCCCTTATGATATAAGTTAAATTTCTCAATCACACATCTATAATTTGCTTAATACAAACTCCTAACCAAAGATTATATTAGCTAATGGATATCCTACTAACATTAAGATAGCTATTGCACTAACTACAAATATAAAGCCATATGGAAGTATTTTTTTAGAATCTACCCATTCATTCCCATATGTCATACCTATACCCACAAATGAAGAAGGCAGCATAGTAGCCAATCTAGTAGAAAATGCAACTGGTAAAGCAACAAGCATCAGAACTTGTGGATCCTTTATCAGTAGTGCCACTAATTGGAAGGCAACAATACCTGCAACACTATTTGAACCTAAATTAGTAAGTATTGCAGTAAATACAGCACCGAACAAGAATAGTGTAAAGGTTGACGCTCCATTGGTTAAAGGTCCGAGAACCTGTGTAAACCAATCTGTAAATCCAGTCTCTGGCGAGGTCAATGCTCTTGCCAAAATCATATTACCAATTACTAAGAATACAATATGCCATGGCACCCCTTCTTTTGCTGCAACTTTCAAATCCATTAGTGGCTTTCCTTCAACCCTAATAATTGATAACAAAATAATCCCTACAAAAGCTGGCCAAACTAAGCTATAGGAGCCGATGGTCTTAATAATTGCACTTTCAATTCCCAGCATTTTGGCTAAACCTGGTAAAAACCATCCTACTACAACAAGTAGATATATGATACCTGTATATATTTCTTGCTTTGTAATATCACCAACTTGGCTTGATAAAGTAGTTGGATCAAAATTTTTAAACTTTGAAAAGTCCGGTTTAATGATGAATTTAGCCATTAGTAAATAGGTAATAAATATAAGCACTAAAGGAATGAAGGACCATGCTGTATATTCAAACATGCCTATTGTATTGCCTGTAATATTACTATACAAGCCTAATACAATAGCAACATGGGGTTGAAAACCCGTTGAAGCCCCCATTGTAACTATTAAGAATGCAACTCCTAAAACAAGGGCCGTAGCAAATCTTGACTTTTTTTCATATCCTAATTCAGTACAAATAAGATCAATGGCTGCTAAATAAAATGCCATTAATGCAAATACATCTACGAAAAAACCTAATACAAATATAGAACCAAAAAACAATGCCATAAATGCCCAAGGGCTTTTTTGTGCTGCTTTTCTAGTCATAAACCATATAGTAATTCTCTTTGCAACTCCACATTTAACTAACGCATAGCTAAGTAATAAAATGGATAATACAAATGTCGGAACCCAATGTCCAAAGGAATTTGCAAGGGCTTCCTTAAAATTGAATAATGGTGTAGTTATTAATAATGTAATTGCTATGAAAGCTGGAAATGCTGGATGAGTAGTAGCAATCAAATAAATTGTTCCTATAAAAATACCAACTACTTGCATTCCTAGCGCTGTCATGGGAGCTGGGGCTGGTACATACCTAAATAGAAACATAAAAGCTAATCCTATTACTAAATTCAAGTAATACTTTTTATTATTCATAAATAACCCTCCTTAAATTTAATCTACCGAAACTTCCCATATCTATAATAGAAATGTATATATAATAACGCTCAACTTTTTCAATATAGAGTTTCTATTTTTTATATTATAAAATCTCCTTTTACAAATAGTCTTCTGCTGTGTATTCTATTGAATATTACAGCAACATTTTCTTTATTAATAGACAGTTCTTCACTTAGTATTTTAGCTACTGTACTTATAATTGCTTCCTCTTGTTCTTCTGGTTTCCCCTCTAGACATGATATATATACTATTGGATGGTGAGAATCTTCCTTTGTAAATTCTGAAAACTCACCATCAAAAATGTAACTATTTGGTTTTATATCCTCCCAATAAATTATAAGCCTATTAATTGGTATCCCCGAAGCCTGTGACACTCTATTACCAATCTCCTTTAATATTTTGGTTTGATCTATTGTTTTTCTAAATGGCAAAGATTTAATTTGAATAATTGGCATTATAGCACCTCCTTTCAATAAAGCTAAAAGTTTTTGCATAAAACGTTTTCCTGTCAAGCATAGCTTTTAATTATCTCTAACTTAATATTAGCAATTTCTATACCAAAATAAAATGTAGGCTTTTTGCTACATTTAAAAACTACTCCATGGATTTATGTATAATTTTCTTAAAGTATTGTTAACTTTTTTATACATATATATAAATCTAGTAACAATTTATTTTGACTTAAAACTAAATTTAATTCTTTACTCTTCGTCACAATATCCTTTACTAAATATTGGTACAAAAAAATACAGGTTCGAATCCTGTATTTTTTATATACGTTCTGTAAAGTCCATATGTTTTGTTTTTTATCATCAAATACTATTTATTAATCTTTTTCCAAAGAGCAGTTCTACTTATACCTAACATATTTGCAACTTCTGTCTTTGTCAGACCCTGTTTTAAGAGCATGTTAATAACCTTTTCTTCAATAAATTTATTAATTTCTTTTAAATCTAAAGCTCCCTTAAAACTGTTTTTATCTACGTTATCATGTTTTATTATCTCACCTTCGTCTAGATTAATCTCATTTAAAAGCAAATATCCTTGAGCTACATTTCTAAGTTCTCTTACATTGCCCGGCCAGTTATAATTTACTAGCTTTTCTTCTATCTCCTCATTAATAAAGGTATTTGCTTTGTCATCTGCTAGCTGATTTAAATAATAGCTGAATAACGGAATAATATCCTTTCTTCTGTCTCTCAATGAAGGAACTCTCACCTCAAGTATACTTAGCCTATAAAATAGGTCCCTTCTAAAGCTTCCATCATCAACCTTTCTTTTTAGTTCTTCATTGGCAGCTGCAATTACCCTTACATTAAGAGGAATTACATAATCTGACCCTATTCTCATTATTTCCTTTTCCTCAAGTACCCTTAGAAGCTTCGCCTGAAGATTTAAGGATATACTGTTGATTTCATCCAATAATATTGTTCCACCATGGGCCAACTCAAAAAGTCCTGGTTTTCCTCCCTTTCTAGCTCCCGTGAAGGCTCCCTCCTCATATCCGAAAAGCTCACTTTCAAGAAGGTTTTCCGATATAGCAGCACAGTTTATTGCAACAAAAGGAGAATCCTTCCTCTGACTTATGTTATGCATGCCTTGGGCAATCATTTCCTTTCCGGTTCCGCTTTCTCCATATATAATTACTGTGCAATCACTTGCTCCTACTTTCTTTGCCTTTTCTATGGTTTCCTTCATAATAGGGTCATGTGCTACTAAATCTTCAAATTTGTACTTTGCATAAAGCCCCTTCTTATTAAGTTCATATCTTATTTTCTTCTCCAGCTTTTGGAGCTTTGTAATGTCTTGAAATGAACATAGCACTCCATGGGTGTTTCCATCAACCCTTAACATCGATGTATTTGTAGTTATAATTAGATCATCTAAATATTTTATTTCGCCATGCTTATCTACTCTATTTTCCAAAATATCTATCATGAAATCCAACGAAGGAAAAACATTTGGCAGTTTTTTATTCATAATATCTTTAACATCTTTTCCAAGTAGCTCCTGTGCCCTCTCGTTATAAAGTATAACCCTCTGCTCATTATCAACGGCGATAACTGCATCATGAACCCCATCTAGTATTGTTTTTAAAACCTCTGTTTTAAACTTTTCATATTCTAAATTATCTACAAGTTCTTTGGCGTATTTTATCGTCTCATATATGGATTCTTTGCCAGCATTTATAAAAACATTGTCCATCCCATATTCCCTAGCAAAGGCACAAGCAATCCCACTACCTACAATGATAACATCATCCTTCTTGACCATATATTTTTCGACTTTTTCTTTTATCTCATCCTTTTCCTTAAATTTTTCTAGAATTATTTCAGCTTTAATAATATCCTTCCATTCATCGTAATTAAAGTACACTTCATCCCAAATTACAAGAACTATTTCCTTCATATACTTCCTTGCCCTTTTTACTGCCTGTAAAATATCTATGGTAGTTATTTTAAGGTGTACTATAGGAATATTAACGGTGCCACTGATATACTTATAGCTCCCACTTCTAGCAACAACAACCTTGGCACCCTTATTTTCAAGAATTTTTCCCTGTTCTTCCATATTGTCAGGATTTAGTATATCTATTATTATATTTCCCTTTTCAACGTCTTCTAAAAACAATTCCATTATGCTATTCTTAAGCTCAATATCCGAGGCTATTACACCTATTCTATTATTCATAAAATTCTCCTTTTAGGCTACAAGTTACAAAATTATTATAGCTAAACAACATTGACATTTAAAATAAAGGCATCCTTATATCTACTCAGTACTTGTTTTTGTATCAATATGCAATGTTTAATGAGCATCAATGTATTCTTTTAGTGCATTGTGATAAACATCCAATCTTGTTTCCTGAGCTTCTGTTTTTTCTCCCAATATGAGGTCGACCATATGGTGGGCGGTTTTTTCACCTATTGTCATAGACTTTACACACGAAACGCAATATACTACCACATCTTGACAAGGCATTTGTGCTGCACGCTTTTTTTGAAGCTTGTTAACCTCTTCTATCGAAAGTGAAGGATAAAAATTGTCACCACAGCAAATGGAACTTGTACCATGATATTGGGATTCCATTATTTCAATATTCATCCTTTTTAAAATACTTCTCACAGCTTCATGCACCTGCGGTTTTGGTCTGTAAGAACAAGGATCTTGTACAGAAACTTTCATTTTCATATGGTCCGGTAGTGGTAAATTTTCAATAGAATCTAGAATCTCCCATAATGAAATAGTTTGTATGCCATCATACATTGATCTAAAACGTCTGTCACAGCCCGCACAATTATTTATGATTGTAGAACCTGACGGCAGTCCCGGATTATGGCGACAACATATATTATGCATTTTGACAGGCCCAAAATGTTCATTGAGCATGTCTAATATATTATGTTCTAATTTAGGTTTATAAATACTTAGGGCACAACCAGGATTAAAATAACACTTATCCATATTTATATCAGATATTTTTATACTTTCAATTCTTATAGCTTTCATCTTAATACCTCTCAAATGATATATTTTTATTATTTCTATAAACCACTTCATGAATAATTCAGGATAAATGATTGATTTACTCCATCATATACAATCTTCCTTTAATCAACGACAAAGGAACCCTCAACCTTAACACCTTCATGGTAGAGAATGGCTGCTTTTTTATCAACACCACCTGCATAACCTGTTAGTTGTCCTTGGGCTCCTACTACTCTATGGCATGGAATAATCAATGAAATAGGATTATGCCCAACAGCTCCACCTATTGCCTGTGCTGACATACTCAATTTTCCCAGCCCCTTCGCTACTTTCTTACTAATAGCTCCATAGGTTGTTGTTTCACCCAAAGGAATCTCCAGTAGCACTTTCCATACTTTCTGCCTAAACTCACTACCTATCGGTGATAGTGGCAGTTCAAAACTTTGTCGATTTCCTGCTTCATATTCTCTCATTTGCCGGTCAAAAGTATCGATTAATTTATGAATGTCTTTAAGAGTAGCCTTATTGGGCAATATGACTTCTAATTCTTTCTCTGATAGGGTTTCAATAAAACATGCATCTTCTGGAATGTTGGGAAAATACTTTTGACCCTCAAACCATAAACCTGCAATGTGTGTATTCTGGTCGATAGCCACTAAAATATTTCCCCATTTAATTTGCCTCTTAATATAGATCATTCTTTTACCTCCATTTTAATTCTCAGTTCCTCACCTCTCCATAATGCAAGTGTTAAATAGCTTCGCCATGGCTGGTATTTCTTCGAAAAATTAATCGCTTGTTTTTCATAAAGCTTATTTATTTTATAAGGTGACAAATCCCTGCGCTTAATAAGCTTCACACCCTTTTCATCGGTCAAGAATGAAACAAGCCCTTTTTTTATTGCCACATCAGTCACTGGAAAAGCATCTGGCCAACTTAATCCTCGCATTGACAAATACTCTGCTGTCCACGGGCCTATTCCCTTTAACACTAAAAGTTTCTGGCGAAATGCTTCCACTTTTTCAGTAAAGGTAATATCACCTCGATGGATACCATTAGCTAAACTTAGAATTGATTCGGTTTTAGAATGAATAACACCAAGATTTCCTAAAACTTCATAAACATTTTCACCTAGTCCAATAATTCGTGTTGCTTCTGGAAACACTAGATTAATCTCTTTCCATGGTGTTGTTACTTCCTGTCCAAGTTCACGAACCACCCTACCTGCTATGGTCGTAGCAGCTTTAACGGTGATCTGCTGGCCTAATATAGCTCTGACTGACATTTCAAAAATATTAAAGCAACCAGGAAGCCTGAGCCCATCGGGTAAATCTTTAGGAAGCTTTTCAGGTACTGCATCCAAGTCAAAAACTTTTCTCACCAAGGCAATGACTTGAACCACTGCGTTTTCCAAACCACTTCCAATTCTTACATCTACTCGGTGTTGTTTAGCAACAGGTTTCACTTCAATCCATCCTGTATATGACTTTCCATTAGCTGAAACACTTAATGACCTTTGGTATACTCCATTATCTGTCACTCTTTCTATTCCTGGAACTGCCCGTAGTTTGAAAAATTTCAGCATATAATCCCAGTCATAAGGTGGACGGTAAAACAACCGAACAGTAACAGCATCTTGGTTCATTTTCGATTTATATTCCTTTCTAATTTCACTAGGTGTCAGTTTATAACGCTTTTTAAGGGCTGCATTACACCTTGATACACTTCCGAAACCTACCATCAAGGCAATCTCTGTAATACTTAAGTGGGTATCAGTGAGAAGAGCTTTAGCCCTAAGTAACCGTTTCGTCATAATGTATTCTTTAGGACTAACTCCAGCTTCTGTATGAAACACTCTGTTAAGATGCCTCGGATTGATTCCTAGATCATTGGCACATTCTTTCACGATTCCCGGTTCATAATTATGTGCTTCGAAATAATTGAGAATTGCCTTAAAGAGTTCCTTGCCTTGACCAAACTCAGAATAATTGGGAGCAAGTTCAGGGCGACACCGTAAACATGGACGATAACCATTGACCTCGGCCTGAGCAGCACTTTTATAAAAGGTACAGTTTACCGATTTGGGAGTTGGCACCTTACAAACTGGTCTACAATAGATTCCTGTGGATTTAACAGCAGTATAGAATACACCATCAAATCTGGCATCCTTTGCTTTAATAGCCCTGTAACATGCATCATGGTCTAAATCCATTACTTCACCTTCCTTCATACTAGCTCCTACTGAAAGTATAGCACAGGCATCAGTAAAATACCTCTCACTTTCGGACATTAATGGCTGTCCTCCCTGTTATACCATTAACTAAATATTAAAAGTCGTTTTTTAATTTCTAACCCTTAAGCAAATATTTTTCAACACATACTTCGCTACCAATAATATAAAACTACCTGATTTCAGCATTTTTGTAAATAGACTAAAGGACTTATGAATCAGGTATATGGAAGATAAGTCATATAAAAGCTAGCGTTGCTCCTTTGCTCTATTTTTCCTCCCGTAACCACATGATATAATGTACCCTCATAATGTGTTCTTAGCTTACTTTATTTACTATTGTATCATATTTTATGTGTTCTAGCCTGACCCTAATCGATCACCCTAATCGATCGGCAAAAAAAATACAGCCCTACTGGCTGAAACTGTGGACAAAGTCCAAAATAAAATATTAAAAAATTCTTTAAAAAATATACAATCAAACTATTATATGATTTATTTATCTTTCATAGATTTAACTTTTATTTTGCTTCCATTTTTAATACTTTTTAAAGCATCAATATCTAAGTCAATCAACTTACCAAAAACACTTACGGGACTATATGCTTTGGGCTTGTCGGAAGTAGACACAGGAGTTCTCCCAAAGAAAATACAAAAGGCATTTCCCATTGGCCAATAAGCCAATTCACCAACTTCTACTTCTTGTTGACTTCCTTTTTCCAGCTTTGCTTCTACAGGTATTTTGAAATATATTTCATCGCCCCAGATATTAGCATTACCCTCTATAGGTAATGCATCTATAATCTGTTTAGCAGTATTACTTTCATTAAATTGGGCTTTAAAAATTTTTCCTTCACATTCTATTAAAACCTTTATCACCTCTATTCCTCCTACATATCAAGTTTTGCCCATGCTTCATTTAGTGTTCTCTTTGCATTAGCAATAACCATTTCTGGGTCTTCATCCCTCCAAGGTTTAACTTCAAAGCTAACAACCTTTGGATTGTTTGCGTCTAAGTATCCAATATTCTTTAGTTCTTTTAAGAATTCTACTAATTCTTCCACATCATTTTCGCTATTTGGAAATCCAAATCTTATATGCTCATCTCCATATCCTTCAACATCTTTATCACAAATAACTGTATTTCCAATATGAACATGAACTAAGTAATCTTTAATAGGTTGTAAAGCTTCTTGAATAGATTCATAGTACATAGGGATATGACTTAAGTCTACCATTAATCCAAAGTTACCATATTCCTTTGTAATGTCCTTAGCAAACCTCTTTGCTAAGGAAGTTGGACCTATTAAGCTTTGCTTTGCTATATCATAATCAAATATTTCAAGAACTACATCCATATCCTTTTCTTTAGCATACTTGCATAGTTCCTTCGTAGTCTTAACTAGTTGTTGATATGATTTTTCCTTAGTTTTCTCTTCATATTTTCCACTTAAGAAAGCAACGCCCTTTGAACCTAACTTTTTGGCTTCATCTACGGCTTCCTTAAGGGTATCTAGTGCTTTAATTCTTTCAGCATCATCTAAGTGATTTGGATTAAGCCCTGTTGTTAATAGTCTTGGTTGAGCTCCATAGCATACTTTAATTTTACTTGTTTCTAGCAGTTTAGCAGCTTTTTTTCTAACTTCGTCATCCTTCATCCACGTTACTTCAATAACGTCAAAGTAATCATCGGCAGCAACTTTCTTAATAGTTTCCACAATTGGGCCTTCTCCTCTTATTGTTGAAGGAAAAGCCATAAAATGAACTATTCCAACCTTCATGTATTTTTTGATTGATGTCATTCTAGCGTCCTCCTTTATTTTTATAAATTATTTATATATATTTATGCATCATTCTGTGTACATTTATTTACTTCAGTTTTAGCCATACTTTCGTAAAATTTAATAATCCCACAATGATCATCCAGAACCTTTCCATCGGCCCTTAATGCCTTCATCATTTCAAAGACTTGACTTGATATTGGAACTGAAACGCCAATTTCATGAGCTGTATTTAAAGCATTCATTAAATCTTTTATATGAAGCTCTATTCTAAACCCCGGTTCAAAATTTCGTTCAAGTATCTTAGGCATCTTTGCATCCAGCACAGTACTGCCAGCTAATCCTCCTCTTATCGCCTCAAATACTCTCTCTGGATTCACCCCAGCTTTAGTTGCCAGTACCATAGCCTCGGACATAGCTGAAATATTAATCGCCACAATAATTTGATTTGCTAGCTTTGTAATGTTGCCGCTTCCAATATCCCCTACTCTAACTACTGATCGGCCCATTTTAAGCAATATATCTTTTACATGTTCAAATGCTTTCTCACAGCCTCCTACCATTATAGAAAGAGTTCCATCTATTGCTTTAGGCTCGCCGCCGCTAACTGGTGCATCTAGCATTACAACACCCTTCTCAGCTACCTTACTACATATTTCTTGTGAAACTAAAGGGGCAATAGAACTCATATCTATAATTATCTTTCCAGAACTTAAGCCCTCTAAAACACCATTTTCACCTAAAATAACCTGTTTTACATGAAGAGAATTTGGTAGCATTGTAATAATTATCTCGCTTTTTTCAGCTACATCCTTTGAAGACATCCCTTGATAAGCACCTAGGGCTACTAGTGCTTTTACTGGTTTGGAATTTATATCATATATAGTTAATGTATGTCCAGCTTCGATTAAATTTATTGCCATTGGTTTTCCCATAATACCGAGACCAATAAATCCTATTTTTCTACTCATATTATTGACCTCCTAAAATTTTAGACTATCTCTAGCCTTTAGGATTATTTACAGGCCAGCTCGGCTTTTGTCCTGATAACACTTCGTGAACCCCAATAGCTGCATGTAGTGACATTCTTTGGGCAGCTTCTTTTGTATGAGCCGCATTATGGGGTGTTAATACTACATTATTAAGGTTAAATAATGGATTATTTTTTTCTGGCGGCTCCGATTGATACACGTCTAATCCCGCTCCAGCAATCATTTTTAATTTTAATGCTTCTATTAATTCTTCTTCATGTACAACTTCCCCTCTAGCAGTATTAATCAGAAATGCTGTTGATTTCATCATCTCAAATTCTTTTTTACCTATACTTCTTCTTGTTTCCTCTGTAACGGGTAAATGCAGACTAACAAAATCAGCATTTTTAAATACAGCTTCTCGTGTGTCAACTAATTCTACTTCTTGGATAACACCTTCTTGATTTACAAAAGGATCATAGGCTATTACCTTCATATTTAAACCATAAGTTGCTTTTTTAGCTACTAAAGTTCCTATACTACCTAATCCAACTAATCCTAATGTCTTGTCTTCTAAATCAAAACCATGTATTTGATTTCTAATTTCAAAATTTCCACCTCTTAGTTCTTTATCACAATGAATCATATTTCTTGCTACAGCAATAATAAGCCCTATAGCATGTTCTGCTACTGAGTTAGCATTTGATAGAGGTGCATTGGTAACGTAAATACCTAATTCTGTTGCCACTTTAATATCAATATTATCTACACCTACACCATGTCTACCTATTACTTTTAATTTTTTTCCTGCTTCTAGTACTTCCTTAGGATATAATGCAGTTCTAGCTATGATTGCATCACAGTTCTCTACATCTTTTACCATAGAGTCTACTGATATGCCCGATCCCATTTTTATCTTATAACCTCTATCAGTAAGATACTTCTTACCATCCTCTGCAATATCTTGTGGGATTAAAACTTTATATGCCATTTAAACGCCTCCTCTAATAATTATCTTAAAGGGGTAAATTCCCTTCGCCATCAAAATCAAATTCCTTAGCATTTCCTAGAATCTCAAGGTTTGGATTAGCCTTTGCCTCTTCTAAAAGGCTTTCTGAAATATAGATGATATCAAGTTTTAAAGTATTTTTTATCCTTACCAGCCTTACTTTTGACTTGTCAAATATATTACAAGTTTTTATTGCAGCAGCAATCGCTAATCTGTCATTTTCTAATGTCATAGGAATTTTTACACTCTGTTGTATAGTTGATGTCAGAGAATTAGGATAGGTCTGATCCAACTTAATCTTGTCATAAAACCTCTGGGAAATAAAATCAACTATACCCATTCCATTGGCATTACCCTGTGACTGTTCAGTAAGGTCTAATGCCACCATTTTTGTTATTGTAGGTCCTCCACTACCATAGGCTGTGTGATATCTTCCAATAACATTTGTATCTATACCGCTACCAGTAATGTTCTTCCCCATTTCATCAACAAGCAACACGTCAAATTTATCAAAGTATATCTTAGCCATTTTTCTTTTGGCTTCTGCTAATAGTCCTGGTTCTTTCTCTTCTATTTCTTCTTTTGGCATCCCAATAATTTTGTAAGTTTCATCATATGCATTCTCTATTATGCCTAGTCCAAAAGCAATATTTTTCTTCGCTATAACTACATTAGCAATTTTTCGTATATTCTCTGACATCTCTGCAAATCCTAAATCATGGCTAATAGATGCCCCATATTGTTTTCCTAATCCAATTGATATCATCTTCATTAGACCACTTTCATAATTTCCTGTAAAAGCAACATGGGGTTTTATTCTATTTACTACAACAATTGCATCTGCCTCATTTGCAATTTCATCAATATATACGGGCAAACCATTAGATGCTTCTCCAATTTTTACTACTTCCATTGAGGAATGTATGGGAACACCTATAGATTCTTCTGTGACTCCTAATCCCTTTAACACCTTTACTTGTCCTTTAGCATTAGCACCACCATGACTGCCCATTGTAGGAACGATAAATGGTTTTCCACCAACTTTTTTTATGTTATTTACTACTTCTTTTATAATCAATGGTATATTAGCTATTCCCCTACTACCTACAGTAATTGCTACCCTTTGACCTTTTTCAATTTTCTTTAAAAGGCTTTTATTTACCAATTGATTCTCTATTTCTTGTCCGATATTCTCTATATGCTGACCTTCAAACTTTTGTCGTACTTTTATAACTTTAGGTATTGGAGTACCCTTTAAAAGTTCACGTACTATTTTCATCTATTTCCTCCCATATTCCCATAACTCTTATTTCTGCCTCTATATAATATAATTATGATAGAAAGTACCGCGAGTCCTAAAAATACAGCTGAGATAGGTCTTGTTAAAAAAGGAGTGATACTCCCTCTACTCATCATTAGTCCTCTTCTTAAGTTTTGCTCCATAATAGGCCCTAAAATGAATCCCATTATTACAGGGGGAACAGGGAATTTAAGTTTCATTAAAGCATAGCCCATTAATCCAAAAATGATTAGTGAATAGACATCAAAGACACGGTTGTTAAGGGCAAATGCTCCTACCACACATAGTGTTATAATAATTGGGAACAAAATATGCTTTGGGATATTTAATAATTTAACAAAAACTTTCATATTGGAAAACTGATAAATTATCATTATAATATTTGCTAAAAATAATGCTGCAAATATACTATATATTAGTTCCCCATTGTTCTGAAATAGTAATGGTCCTGGCTGTAATCCATGAATCATTAATCCCCCTAAAAGCATAGCTGTAACAGTATCTCCAGGAATACCTAATGTAAACAATGGAATCAAAGCTCCACCTATTGAAGCATTATTACTAGACTCGCTCGCCACAAGACCGGACATAGAACCCTTTCCAAATTCTTTCGGGTTCTTTGATTGGCTTTTTGCCGTACCATAGGAGATAATGTTAGCAGTTGTTCCTCCTAAGCCTGGTAACATACCAATACCTGTTCCTATCATGCTAGACCTAAAGAGATTAGCTATTTGTACTACGAACTCCTTAAATGTAAAGCCAAAACCCTTCATAGTATAATTTCTAATTTTGCCAGCTTCACTATCATCTTTCATGTCTAATAATTCTCTGCTTTCTGATGATTTAAAAACTTCTGATACAGCATAAAAACCTATTAAAGCAGGCAATAGAGCAAAACCTGAAGTTAAATCACTAATTCCGAATGTAAACCTTTGGGCTGAATCAATTGGTGCCATACCTACCATTCCTATTGTAATTCCAAGTGAGGCACTTATTAAACCCTTTAGTAGGGAACCTTCAGAAAGACCTGCAATCATTGTTAGTGAAAATATGGCTATTGCAAAGTATTCAAAAGCAGCAAATCTAAGAGAAAATTCTGCAAGTGGAGGAGCTACAAATATTAAGACAAGTATCCCAATTAGTCCTCCTAAAAAAGAAAACACAATTCCAATACCTAATGCCTTTCCCGCCTGTCCCTTTTGAGTCATTGGATAACCATCAAAAGCAGTTGTTATAGAGGAGGGAGTTCCTGGCATATTTAGTAAAATCGCTGGTATTAGCCCTCCCGATATACCTCCTAAATACAGTCCCATTAATAAACTCATACCGTTAATAGGTGAAAGCCCATAGGTTACAGGTAAAAATAAAGCAACAGCCATTGTTGCTGTTAATCCAGGAATGGCACCAAAGACAATACCTATAAATACTCCTACACCAATAAACAAGATTGTATCAATACTCATGATACCTAGAAAACCGTTTACTAATAATTCTATCAACTTTATCACCTCTACTTCTAAGTTATTATAAATCCTACAACAATAGATTGTAATATCTTTGACCTAATAATTATCCTAATATTCCACTTGGAAGTATTAAATCAAATCCCTTTACAAACAATAAATATACACTGACAGGAATAACAACTGAAATAATCGCAAATAAAAGTAAATTCCTCTCTTCCTTCGGTGACAAAAGATTGAATGCAAAAAATAGATATAGTGTACTCATTATAATAAAACCTACTAGCTTAAGGAGCAAAACATAAATTAATAATGCACCTATTGATAATAAAACTGATTTTTTATTTATTTCATTTTTTGTATCTTGTTCATCCTCTGAATCTAACATCTTCTGCATTTTAATCTTTGTAGAAACAATAAGTATGATGCTCAAAATTACGAAAACAGCTCCAATCAATCTAGGTAGAAATCCTGCTCCTACCCCTATCTTAATAGGGTTTGGAATATTAAAAGAATATACGTACATATATATACCAAATGCTAGAAAGAAGAGTCCTGAAAAGAAATCTTGTCTTGCTTTTCTCATGTAGTTAAACTCCTTTCAAGAGAAATTTTTTGTACTAAAAACGTATCACTTATAAGTGATACATCTTTAGTACAACAAAATTTATCTTAGAATGTCCTTAAATTGCATAAACATATTTCTTTGTTCATCCATGTACCTCGCTGCTTCTTCTCCTCTTAAGAAGAATGGCTGCTGATAATATGCCTTCTCTATATCTTGTTGATATTCAGACATTTTTGAAACTTCTTCAAGGGCATCAGCCAACTTATCAACTATTTCCTGTGGTGTTCCTTTAGGCATTGCAAAGAAATATACTTTAGGCATATTAACATCATGACCCTGCTCTATAGCAGTAGGAATGTCACTAAAATGAGGATTTCTTTCATCATTTAGTAATGCTAATGGTTTAACATCACCTAGGTCTACATAGTCTTTCATTGTACCATAAGGGTTAGGTATAATATCTACATGACCACCTTTTAATCCTGTAAGACGCCCAGATGCTCCGCCTTGGTCAACAATTGTTACCTCTGCACCTGCTTTATTAAGCATACCACCGATTACATGAGTGGTTCCACCTATGTCTCCTCCAAAAGTAATCTCTCCAGGTCTTTTCTGTGAATCTTTAATTAAATCTTCCAA
Organism: Clostridia bacterium; assembly: GCA_022361035.1. Taxonomy (GTDB): domain Bacteria; phylum Bacillota; class Clostridia; order Peptostreptococcales; family Caminicellaceae; genus JAKSBP01. The sequence goes on along the minus strand of JAKSBP010000180.1, from coordinate 3,936 downwards.
TGTTTCATAAGGAGCATCTCCTTGTACAAAAAGTAAATCTCCTGAATGTTTAGCTCCAATTGCAACAATCTCAAAAGCCTCATCCCAACTGAAGTCAGTTATTCCTGATACTTCATTTACATGTAACGCACTATTTGCAAGTAAAACTCTGTATCCATTTGGCTCGCTACCTTTTACCTCACGAGTGGCGATTGAACCACTACTTCCAGTCATGTTTGAAACCACTACTGTTACACCCAATACATCTTCTAGGTATTTTGTATATGTTCTTGCATTAAAATCAGTATCTCCACCAGCGCCATAAGGAACTATAACTTCAATAATTTTTTCTGGCCAGCTACTTGATTTTTCTGAGTCTTTATCAGTATTTGTGCTTGTATCCTGAGAGCTACATCCCGTAAACAGCATTGTCATAAATAAAGCTACAATTAGAATAATACTAACAATTTTAGTTTTTTTAAACATTTTTAATCCCCTCTAAAATAGTATTTTCAGTACTTATTTATTGAGCTTCCTAAAATCTAATCCATAAAATTACTTTGCTATTTGATATACTTCTAAATCCTTTAGTATTTGTATCATCTTTTCTTTGTTAGGTTCTGTAATGCCACCAATAGGGCTTAAAGAAACACCTGGGTCTATTCCTACCAATCTAAGGGCCTCTTTCATTACTCCTGGGAAACTGCTTAATTTAAAGGCCAATCTTAATGGAGCTAGTTTGAATTGTAATTCTCTTGACTTTTTTAAGTCTCCTTCTTGGAAGGCATTATAAATTCCCGACACTATATGAGGTATAATGTTTGCCGTTGCAGCCACAGACCCTGCTCCACCATAACAAAGACACCCATATATCATAGTATCTCTTCCACAGAATACGTTAAAATCTTTATCTTCTGTTCTTCTAATGTATTCAGCCATTTTTGTCATGTCTCCACTACTATCTTTTATACCTACTATGTTATCGATTTTTGCTAATTCTTCTACAATCTCAGGTGATATATCTACATTTGTTCTTCCTACGTTGTTATATAACATCATTGGCAATTTAGTGGAATTTGCAATTTTTTCAAAATGCTCTTTTAGTTCTTGCTGATTAGGTGTAATGAAATAAGGGGTCAATACAGACACTCCATCTACTCCACAACTTTCTGCAAGCTGAACATTTGTTATACAATCTTTTGTTGTTATTTCACTAGCACCTACATATACAGGAACCCTTCCATTTGCTTGATCTAAGGCTACCTCAAATATTTTTCTTTTTTCTTCAAATTCAATTCCATAAAATTCACCCGTAGTCCCTAGAACAAATAGTCCATGTACTCCACCATTAATAGTATAATCAATCAACTTCCTTAATGAATCCTCTAATAACTTTCCTTTTTCATTCAGTGGTGTAATGATAGCTGGCATTACTCCCTTTGGATACTTCATTTTATTTCACCCCTATTCTAAAATTTTATATAAAGAAGCACTTACTGCACTTCGATACATCATAGTTATTATCTTAAAACGTTTTCCTTTCACGTATTGAAAGTATAAGACATTCCATTAGCTTAAGGTTTTAACCTTGAGCTAATGGTTGTCCAAACATTTAAGGATTTACAACATTAACAGGCTTACCATCTAAGAACTGTTTTAAGTTATCAACTGCTACATCCATAAGCCTTTTTCTTGATTCCTTTGGTGCCCATGAAATATGTGGAGTAATAAATATATTTTTCGCTTTGAGTAGTGGATTATCTTCTAAAATTGGTTCAATAGATACAACATCCACACCAGCAGCATATACTTTGCCACTTTCTAAAGCTTCAACTAAATCTTCTTCCACAATTAGAGGACCCCTTGAAGTATTAATTATTATTACTCCGTCCTTCATCTTGGCTATTGAGTCTTTATTGATGATGCCTTTAGTACTCTCAAATAATGGACAATGAAGAGTTATAACATCTGAGCTTGCTAACAATTCATCTACGTTTACATATTTCATTGTTTCACTTTCCAACTCTTTTTTGGGATGATTATCAAAGGCTACAACCTTCATTGCAAAGGCCTGAGCAATTCTTCCTACTGCCTCTCCTATTCTCCCATATCCTATGATTCCCATTGTCTTTCCTGCCAGCTCTATTAAAGGATAATTCCAAAAAGACCAGTCTGCATTGTTAGCCCATTCCCCATCTTTAACAGCGTCACTATGTGCTTGAACATGGTGACATATTGCCATAAGGTGGGCAAATACCATTTGTGCAACTGAATGCGTTCCATAAGTAGGAACATTAGTAACCTTTATGTTTAACTTTTTTGCACTATCAACATCTACCACATTATATCCTGTAGCCAGTAAGCCTATAAATTTTACATTAGGTAATTTTTCTAAGATTTCTTTTCTTAAAGGAGTCTTATTTGTATAAATTATTTCTGCATCTCCTACCCTTTCAATAATTTTATCTTCTGGTGTTCTATCGTATACTCTTGTTTCTCCAAGTTTCTTTAGCTCTTCCCAGGATAAATCACCAGGATTTAATGTGTAACCATCCAGCACTACAATTTGCATATTGTTTCCCTCCTTTTAATTCTATGGCTACCTAAAAGCAATGTACGCATTGCATTTTCAGCAGTCTGTTCTATTAAAGTTGAAGCATCTTGTATAGCTTCATTTAATGTCATCGGTTTATTAATTATATCCATGATCGCATCCACACCATGGGAGTATACCTCAGCAACTCCTTCTCCTATGCTACCTACAATTGCCAAGACTGGTACATTATGTTTCATAGCTCTTTTTGCTACTCCTATAGGTGCTTTACCGTATATAGATTGACCATCTATTTGACCTTCACCAGTTATGACGAAATCTGCATCTTCTAAATACATATCTATATTAGTTATATCTAAAACCTTTTCTATGCCAGAACAAAGCTCAGCATTACAAAATGTAATTAAACCTGCACCTAGCCCTCCAGCTGCTCCTGCACCAGGAAAATCAATTATATCTTTACCAAAACTTTTTTTAATGATAGAAGCATAATGTTTGAGATTAAAATCAAGCTGTTTTATAGCCTCTAAGCTTGCACCCTTCTGGGGTCCGTATACATAGGATGCTCCATTTGGACCACAAAGTGGATTTGACACATCTGAAATAACAATGATTTCGGTTTCTCTTAACTTAGGGTCAACACCGGAACTATCAATTGTAAAAAGTTTGCTTAGTTCTCCTCCGCCATACCCTATTTCCTTTCCATCTTTATCCTTGAGGGAGAACCCTAGAGCTTGGGCCATACCAGCACCACCATCATTAGTAGCACTTCCTCCAATACCCACTAGTATTTTTTTACATCCTCTATCTATTGCTGCCTTAATTAATTGACCTGTTCCATAGGTAGTAGTAATCATAGGATTACGTTTGCTTTCCTGTACTAAAGTGAGACCTGAAGCTGCAGCCATTTCTATAACACCTATATTATCATCTAGTATTCCATATTTAGCCATTATCTTTTCTCCCAGTGGCCCTACGACTTCTACTTCATCATATATGCCATCAGTGCCAATTACTAGGGCATCTACTGTTCCCTCACCACCATCTGCCACCAAGATTTTTATAATGTCTACATCTTTAAGTATTTTTTTGATTCCCTTCTCTATGGCATTAGCAACTTCAAGAGTTGTACAGCTACCTTTGTATGAATCAGATGCTATAACTATTTTCATATATCTCCCTCTTTTCTACAATCAGTTCTCCCTCTACATCAAATTGCATGTTTTCATTTTCCAAATAGCTATACAAAAGCTATTCTAAGAAGCATAATTCCTTTACGAAACATTTCTTAGAATTTAACTTCTTGAGTTAAAAAGTTAAAGCACATACTTTAAATAGTTTTTGTTTTATTTTTTTAAATTGCTTGAATTATGTTATTTTTTTTATTAATCTAATTTTATGAT
>JAKSBP010000403.1 GCA_022361035.1 Clostridia bacterium | reverse complement strand
TAATATATAGATGTGTGACTAACAAATTTAATAAACGAAAGCAGGCACTGAGGTTTCCTTTAGAGCGATTTTTATGAATCTGTTTTACCTTCTATATTACCTATCTATAAACAGATTTATAGCATGAGCCTAAAGGATTCTCTGTGGCTGCTGGAGTAAGTAACATTCTCTATCACATATCTATACTGGTTTAAATTCTTCTATAAAAATATATTTATATGATGTAATGGAAATTTAATAGTTTAAAATAAAAAATTAAAAACCCCTTAGTTTAAAAGTTCAAGAGTCTAGAACGGGCTTTTTATCAAGCTTTAACCTATGGACATTATCCCTTAAAGGGGGAGGGGTTTTGATAAATTTGGAGAGTTTACATAACTAGTAAATTTTGTTTATTGATTTCCCTTTACCTTTTGCTTAAGGTATATGTAAGGAGGTCTAAAACATGTTAGATAAGAGGCTAATGAAGAAAATGGCAGTTTTAAGTGTGGCTATTATAATTGCCACAACGGCTGCTTTACCATTAGATATTGTAGGTGCTAAATCTGAAATGCTTAATATGTCCTATATATATTTTGGAAACTCAAGTCAATACATTGAACAGGTTGCAAGCACCCAGGATTCGCTTAACATAATATCCCCAAATTACTTTAATATAGATGAAAATGGCGATTTATTATTAACCAATGCTATAGATAAGGACTTTATCAGTGAAATGCATAATCAGAATATACAAGTTATACCATTTTTAAGTAACCATTGGGATCGTGAACTTGGGAGGTTAGCCCTTAAAAATAGAGAGAACTTGGTGGAAGATATTTGTGAAGTAATAGAAGAGTATGACCTTGATGGAATTAATGTAGACTTAGAGAATTTAACCCATAGTGATAGATATGATTATGTAAAATTTGTAAAACAATTAGATAGAAAACTACCTTCAAATAAGGTTATTTCCGTTGCAGTGGCTCCAAATCCCCGTGGTCTAGAAAAAGGATGGCAGGGTTCCTATGACTATAAGGACCTTGCGAGGTATAGTGATTATTTAGTTATAATGACGTATGATGAAAGTTACCCTGGCGGGCCAGCGGGACCGGTGGCAAGCATAGGTTTTGTAGAGGAGTCAATAGAATATGCCTTGGAAGAGGTTGCAAGTGAAAAAATCCTATTAGGCATACCTTTTTTTGGCCGATTTTGGAATGAGGAAGAGGGGATTAAAGGTCAAGGCATAAGTATTTCAACTATAAACAAGCTAATAGAGGAGTATGACAGTGAGATTACCTTTGATAAGAAGAAGCAGGTTCCAAAGGTGACTATAAGTATAAAAGAGGATGACAAAAAAGCCTATTTAGGTGGAAAAGAGTTAAATGCTGGAGAATACACAATATGGTATGAGAATGACCAGTCTATTAAAAGCAAGCTTAGACTGGTTCAAGAATATGATTTGAAGGGTACAGCTAGCTGGAGCTTGGGACAAGAGGATAAAAGCATTTGGGATTATTATGATTTATGGCTTAATGGACAGTATTTTTATGATATTGATAAACATTGGGCTAATGAATCTATTTTAGACATGACAAGCAAAGGATGGGTTCAGGGTACGAGTAATGTGACCTTTTCCCCCGATGAATCTCTTACGAGGGCTCAAGCAGCAGTAGTTTTAGTGAGGGCTCTTGAACTGGAGGACAAGGGTAAAAATTTAAAATTTAAGGATATACCTGATAATTATTGGGCCAAGGAAGAAATAAATATAGCTAGTCAACATGGAATTGTTAAAGGTTATGAAAATGGAAGGTTTTTACCTGAAAAAGCAATAACAAGGGAAGAGATGGCTGTCATATTGGATAGAATATTATCGAAGTCCCATAAGATTAGAGCCAGGGGAGTTAACTATAAAGACGTTGATAATAGTCGATGGTCCTATGAATCCATATCGAAAATGACATCTGAAGGTATTTTCATAGGTTTTGAAGATAATACATTCAGACCAACTGAGAACATAACCCGTGGTCAAATGGCTGCATTAATGGATAGAATATCATTCTATATAGAGCAGTGATGGGTAGTTTTATTAAAAAATTTTTTACTATAATATTGATTTTTGTCGATATTTAATATAAAATTAACAATATCTTAAAGGACTTTCGGATACTTTATATATAAAACTAAAGGGCATGAAGCCCTTTAGTTTTGACTAGATTTCCTTTAGGAAAATAATCTACAATAAAAACTTCATAGATTCTACCCGTATAATTTTGGTAATATGGACCATGAGTTTCTACCAGACTACCGTAAATAGTCTGACTATGGGTGTTTAGTCTCTGGTTTACAAAGGATAAACTGTTTTTGTTTAAAAAATACATAAGTTTAGTTTATTGCTTTGTAAAATAGAATATTAAGCTCCCATTTTGCCAAAGGGGAGTTTTTATTTTTGTCACAAGGAAATAGAAAGGAGGTATTGGATGAAGCTTCTAAAGGAAAAAATTATCAATGAAGGGAAAGTTGTAGATAGTGAAGTACTAAAGGTCGATAATTTTTTAAATCATCAGTTAGATATTAATTTTCTTAATGAAATCGGAAAAGAATTCAAGGAAATTTTTAAAGATATAAAAGTGGACAGGATTTTAACAATTGAATCATCTGGAATAGCTATTGCCTATGCTGCTGCAAAATATTTTGATGTTCCTGTGGTCTTTGCCAAAAAAACTGAATCAAGAAGTCTAGATGAAGAGATCTATGAAAGTCAGATATTCTCTTTTACGAAGGGTAGAGCCTATAAAGCTAGGGTCTCTAAAAAATATATAAAAAATGGTGAAAATATATTAATCCTCGATGATTTTTTAGCCAATGGAAGAGCAGTCCTTGGACTTAAATCTATTGTTGAACAAGCTAGTGCTAATCTTTCAGGGGTTGGGATTGTAATAGAGAAGGGTTTTCAAGAGGGAGGAAGACTTTTACGAGATATGGGTATAAACCTAAAGTCTTTAGCAATTATTGATTCAATGGAAAAGGGAAAAATAAAATTTAGATAAAAGGAGAGGGATAAAAGTGTTTAAAAGAAAAATTTCGATTTTATTAGTACTAATTTTAGTAATTTCAATTTTCGCTTCATGCAGTAAGGAAGTTTATGAAAATCCAGGTTCAAATAGTGAAGATAAGCTTAAGGTAGGGTTTATCTATGTGGGGCCCATCGGTGATGGTGGTTGGAGCTTTGCCCACAATGATGGAAGATTATATTTAGAAGAAGAACTAGGAGTTCAAACTATCTATAGAGAAGCAGTACCAGAAGGACCAGAGGTTGAAAAGGTTATGAAGGATATGATAGACCAGGGAGCTAAGGTTATTTTTGCCACAAGTTTCGGTTATATGGACTATATGGAGAAGGTATCGAAGGAATATCCTGATATTAAGTTTTTCCATTGTTCAGGATATAAAACTACTGAAAATATGGCTAACTATTTTGGAAGAATGTATGAACCTAGATATTTATCGGGTATAGTTGCTGGTATGAAAACACAATCTAATAAAATTGGTTATGTGGCAGCCTTTGAAATACCTGAAGTAATCAGAGGAATAAATGCATTTACCCTAGGGGTACAATCTGTAAACCCTGATGCTAAAGTTATAGTAAGGTGGACCCGTACTTGGTATGATCCCGTTAAGGAAAAGGAAGCTGCTAAGGCCCTATTAGATGAGGATGTAGATGTGATAGCACAACATCAAGATACAACTGGTCCACAGCAGGCTGCTGAGGAAGCTGGAGTATATGCAATAGGCTATAATACTGACTCCTTTGATAAAGCTCCAGGGTCTTATATGACAGCTCCTATTTGGAAATGGGGACCATATTATGTAGAACAAGTTAAGTCTATAATTGAAGATAGATGGGAGAAACATAGCTATTGGGGTGGTATGAAGGATGGAATCGTAGAGCTTGCTCCACTTTCAAAGAACGCTCCCGGGGGGGCATCGGAAAAGGTTGAAGAAGTAAAGAAAAAAATCTTAGATGGAGAATTCAATATTTTTAAAGGTCCTATAAAGGATCAAGATGGTAATTTAGTAGTAGAAGATGGACAAGTCCTTACGGATAAAGAGATGCTATCAATGAATTGGTTTGTAGAAGGTGTGGAAGGAAAAATAGAAAAATAAGGTGATAGGATGAAAAAAGAGATAGTAGTAGACATGCAAAATATATCTAAAGCCTTTGGAAAAGTGGTTGCAAATAAGGAGGTAAACCTAAAGTTTTATAATGGAGAAATCCATTCAATCCTAGGGGAGAATGGAGCAGGAAAGAGTACTTTGATGAATATGCTGTCAGGGATTTATAGCCCTGACAGTGGTTCTATTTTTGTAAAAAATGAAAAAGTTAAATTCAACCTGCCTAAGGACTCAATCTCTAAGGGTATAAGTATGATTCATCAACACTTTAAACTAGTGGATATTTTAACTGCCAAGGAAAATATTATTGCTGGTCAAAGTGGAAATTTTTTTATAAATGGAAAGAAACTTTCAAAGGAAATTAAAGAAATTTCAGATAGGTATGGGATTGAGATATCCCCTGACAAAAAAGTTTATAATATGTCCGTTGCTGAAAAGCAGAGGCTTGAAATTTTAAAGGTCCTGTATAGGGGAGCCGATATACTTATTCTCGATGAACCAACGGCAGTATTGACACCTCAAGAAACAGATAGACTTTTTAATATAATAAGAAAAATGAAGGATGAAGGATGCTCCATAATAATAATTACCCATAAACTAAACGAGGTAATGGAAATTAGCGATAAGATAACAGTTCTGAGGAAGGGAGAAGTTATTGGGACCCTTTTAAAGGAAGATACAAATCCAAAGGAATTGGCAGATATGATGGT
>JAKSBP010000076.1 GCA_022361035.1 Clostridia bacterium | reverse complement strand
TGTTGTCCATCGCCTACGACTTTCGTCCTCGGCTTAGGTCCCGACTTACCCTGAGCGGACGAGCCTTCCTCAGGAAACCTTAGGTTTTCGGCGGGTAGGATTCTCACCTACCTCTCGCTACTTATGCCAACATTCTCTCTTCTGCACAGTCCACCACTCCTTACGGTGTAGCTTCAGCCCATGCAGAATGCTCCCCTACCCCTGGAGTAGGATTAACACTAGCTTCACAGGTTTGAGCCTTTAGAAAATTTGGCCGAAGGCCCTTTCTAAAACAGCGTAGCTGATGCCTCTCGGCTAAATCACTACCCTATTTTTCTCTCCTATAAAGATACTGTTAATCCTACTCCAAGCCATAGCTTCGGTGACAGATTTGAGCCCCGGTAATTTTCGGCGCAGAGCCACTCGACTAGTGAGCTATTACGCACTCTTTAAATGAGTGGCTGCTTCTAAGCCAACATCCTAGTTGTCTGTGCAGCTCCACATCCTTTCCCACTTAACTTGTACTTGGGGACCTTAGCTGATGGTCTGGGCTCTTTCCCTCTTGACTATGAATCTTATCACACATAGTCTGACTCCCGGACATAAGAATACGGCATTCGGAGTTTGATAGGCTTCGGTAGGCGGTGAAGCCCCCTAGGCCATTCAGTGCTCTACCTCCGTTTCTCTCTTTCCGAGGCTAGCCCTAAAGCTATTTCGGGGAGAACCAGCTATCTCCGAGTTCGATTGGAATTTCTCCTCTATCCACAGGTCATCCCAGCCTTTTTCAACAGACATGGGTTCGGGCCTCCACGAAATTTTACTTTCGCTTCACCCTGCCCATGGATAGGTCACTCGGTTTCGGGTCTACGCCACTAAACTATCTCGCCCTTTTAAGACTCGCTTTCGCTTCGGCTACAGACCTCTTGGTCCTTAACCTTGCTTAATAGCGTAACTCGTTGGCCCGTTCTACAAAAAGTACATGGTCGTTCTTATAGAGAACTTCCACTGCTTGTAAACATAGGGTTTCAGGTTCTCTTTCACTCCCCTCTCGGGGTTCTTTTCACCTTTCCCTCACGGTACTATTCTCTATCGGTCACCAGGTAGTATTTAGCCTTGGGAGGTGGGCCTCCCTGCTTCCCACAGGGTTTCACGTGCCCCGTGGTACTCTGGACTAGAGCTTAGAGTCTTCCTCTTTCACCTACTGGACTTTCACCCTCTATGGTGGGCCTTTCCAGACCTCTTCGGTTAGATTCTCTCTCTAATTATTGCCCTATCCTCAACCCCCATGCGCTCAAGAGCTCACAGGTTTGGGCTCTTCCCCTTTCGCTCGCCGCTACTTAGGGAATCGATTTTTCTTTCTCTTCCTCAGGGTACTTAGATGTTTCAGTTCTCCTGGTATGCCTTCAGTTACCTATGTATTCAGTAACTGATACATGCAGTTTATGCATGTGGGTTTCCCCATTCGGATATTCCCGGATCAAAGTCTACTTGCGACTCCCCGAGACATTTCGGTGCTTATCCCGTCCTTCTTCGGCTCTTGGTGCCAAGGCATTCACCCTATGCTCTTAGTAACTTGACCTAATTTTATTCTAATTTGATTAAAAGAAACTCTCATTTTATACAACCGGTGAGTTGTATTATAAATTGGAGTATTTCATATTAATATTTTTCTGTGTAGTTTTCAAGGTACGAAATGAATTCAGTACAATATTTGCCATGAACTCACTTTGTGGTCGAAATGTTCAATATCCAAGGAATCGAATTTTTAATGGATGCGAAGCGTGCTAGCGCACGTGAGCAGTCATAAAAAATTTGATGACGCCGGAGATTGGTCATTTCGTGGTGGAGATGAGGAGATTCGAACTCCTGACCCCCTGCTTGCAAG
>JAKSBP010000002.1 GCA_022361035.1 Clostridia bacterium | reverse complement strand
TTCAAAAGAGTCTTCCTTATAAATCTTCATCAGAGACTCTTTTATAAATCTGTTTTACATTCTATTATCTATCTATAAACAGATTTATTGCATGAACCCAAAGGATTCTCTGTGGCTGCTGTAGTAAGTTAACTTTCTCTATCTCTCTTCTATATTATTCCCTCTTTTAGTAATTTTATTTTTGGTTTAAGTGTTTTTACACATTCTGACGTATTTTTGTCATGTATTTTTATTCGTAAATTCTAATTCAACTTTTTTATTTTTTACTATCGACTTTTTATAGTTGTTCTTTCATATTGAATTCTTTACTAATAATTCTTCCGAAAAAATTATCTATGTATTCAAAACCTGCCTCTCTAAAACCTCGTTTAATATAACACCAGTATCTTTTTCATACTGAAGCAAACTCATTATAAGTTGCGACATAGTCATATTTCTAGCTCTAGCCATTGTTTTAACAGCTTTTTTTTGACTCTTTGAAAGCCTAAACTTTATCCATTCCTCTTTTTGTTCACCCATAAAATTAGTATTTTGAAAATCTATAAGTTGCTTTAAATCTACCATAAGGTTGCCTCCATCTCTATAATTGTGGTTGTAAAATGTTGCCACAATTATAATATGACCCCATAATAAAATCAGTAATATTTTAAAAGCTTGTGTTTTAAATAGTTCAGCTTAACACTATTCTAAAACACTATTTTTAGGATATAATTATTTTTTCATCTGTTATTTTTGTTAAAATCGATATCAAATTTGAAAAGTATTTTTTTGATAAGGGAGCAGTTTTTTTTTCACATCTATCAAATCTGATATTATCAGTATAAACACAGGAAATAAAATTAATATTGACTATAAAAGACCTATGTGTTTGTACAAAAAAAGTTTCTTCACCAAGTAAATTCAACAATTCAGAAAATTTACCATAAAACCATTGTGTTTTCTTATCATTAAAATAAACAATTATTTTTCTCAAACAATTCTCAAAATAAAGAACATTATTTAAATCTATACATAAATACATCCCTTTTTTCTTAACAATAAGTTTTGTCTTAATAATAATCACCTTTCTTTCTATGTTTTTACATTTCATTACATTCTAACATCATTTTATTACATTTTAAACCCATTTTATTCAAATTATAACATTTTTATGCAATTAAATGTTATCTTTATATTAGATTATTTTTCAAACTGAGTTAGTTTCTTGATTTTTTTATGCTTAGTATGAAAAAAATTAACAAAACAATGTAAAAAGGGGGAAAACTAATGAAAAAACTTATTTCAATCACTCTATGCTTAATTTTTATGCTGTCATTTCCTACACAGTCTTTTGCAGATGGTATAGAGTGGAGACATGTTGTTGACTATGCAAGAGATAGTGGTGATTGGTTAAAATCAGATTGGGTTGGAAGAGATATATTGTTAGGTTATTTAGGTGGTGGAGGTGCAACTTTTGACTCATATAAAATAAGTAAAGAGTCATCAAATACTTATTGGGGTCCTTATATGATGAAAAGTAAGCTTTTAAAAAGAAAAGTTGGAGATCTTTTAGAAGAAAAATTTAACGATATATCAAAAAATAAAAGCGAAACTATAAATATAAGCACCAGCATGGTTATTGAAAATGGAGAATCTATAATAGGCCATCAATATTTGCATGGCACTAATTCAAATGTTGGTGGTTTCAAAATAAAAGGTACGGCTTCCAAAGATGATGAAGGTAATGTTACTGCAGATCTATTCTTTCAGTGGAATGATAAAATAGACCCTAACTTTTCCTACGAAACAGATAGAATTAAAGCTGAAGTGGCAAAAAGATTACCCGGAGCTAATCCAAGTGATTATATAATTAGAATTGGTTGGGATCATAAAGTAATTAAAAATATCAAAGAGCCTGAGTGGTATGAACCATGGAAGCCAAAATCCACTTGGCCTTTTAATTAGAATTATTATAAAAATAAAGAACTAAAGCTATAGCTTTAGTTCTTTATTTTTATAATAATATCTTTAGGCGGCAATCTATTTGACTTTTCTTTTTTATCTCCTTTTAAAGCTTTAAATTCAACCTCAAAATTTTTCTGAGAATTTTCTTCAATAAAAAAAACTCTTTTCTTCGTATTCTTATTATAACCAATAGCTATGGAATCTTTAGTTAATCCTAGTTCGTTTGATATATCTGCATCCATATAAAATTCAATATCTTTTTTTGTATTGTTTTTAATAATAATATCACAATCAAATACAACCATATTATCTTGGAAATAAAATGTATTAAGATTACTTTCGTTGCGAATATAAGTTAATTTAGATTTATTGAATGCATTAAAAATAGCGAAAATAATCAAAACAATTAAAATAATCAAAAGAAATATATATTTTCTTTTCTTCATATCTCTGCTCCCCTCCCTTAATAATTGCTATTTATTTTATTATAGCTTATTGAATAACTAATAACGAGCGTTTATTAATACTATAGCTCCCCCTATTTTAATTAAATTTATAATCATAAACTAATACACTCCTTTTAATTTCATTTTAATACTGTGAAGATAGGTTAAATATCATTAATACATTTTTACATTTTTTTAAATTCAATAAAAATTTTAACATTCATTAGATTTACATGCAACCTTTATTCAAAGTAATAGTTAAAACTTTTCAAAATAATTATATATAAGTAGATTTGATTATGATCAAGCATTTCTTTTATCGTTAGAAGTAATGGAGAGGAACCAAAGTGGAGATCAATTGTTTCATGAGTGGGTAAAATCTCTAATAGAGTTTTATACTTGTGATAAAAAAACAAGAATCTATAGACTTGTTTGAAAAAATCAAACCTAAAGTGAAATCTTAAGAAATCTAGAAGCTCTTATATGTAACTTATAAATAGATAGCATACTTTAAATAGGCTTTAAATTACCTTTTAAGGGCGTTTATATAAAAAAGGCATGCGTACCGATTTGTTTTTTTAAAATAAACCAATCTGTGGGGCAACAAATTATAATGTGCACACCCATCCAGAGCTGAAGAGTTTAAGGGGGACATTCCCCAGAGAGTTACTATTGAATAGTATCTTACTCAATAGTAACCAAACCCAACCACCCCCGTTTTTGGTATACTTTTCAACCTCAAAGTGTAGGTAATTTCTAGCTTTTGCGATTTGAAAACATATCAAAAATAATTAAACTTTTTAAAAAACTCACACTACAAGTGAAGGAAAACTAAAATTAATTTCCCAATTATATCATAGCGTTCTGTAAACAACTCTAACATAAGGAACGATACTCCTAATCTTAAACATCTGACTATCAAATCTTAATCCTAATTATTTATAATTTTATCCTTTGCCAACAGCCTTATTTTGTATTTTAATAAAGACCCTATTAAAACAAGCACTACCAATACTATTGAATTTAAATAGATATTGATAGTGCTCTATTATTACAGCTCACTGATAGAAATGTAAATAAAAAGGAAAGATTTCTAAGCTCTAATTTAAGGATTAAATTATATTCTCAAGT
>JAKSBP010000329.1 GCA_022361035.1 Clostridia bacterium | reverse complement strand
TATAGATATGTGACTAACAAACTTAATAAACGAAAGCAGCCACTGAGGTTTCCTTTAGAGCGATTTTTATAAATCTGTTTTACCTTCCTATTATCTACTTATAAACAGATTTATAGCATGAGCCTAAAGGATTCTCTGTGGCTACTTGAGTAAGTTAATCTTTACAATCACATATCTATATTTGAAAGGAGAAATTGATTCATCTATACTTTTAAAGCTGAATATATTAAACTAAAAATCAAGAAGCCCATAAAATTTGGGCTCCTTGAAATTTTCAAAACACATTTGAAAGATAGCTAACTATTTATTATATTATTCTCCTAGGTAAAGCTCTGCAACCTTTTCCTCTACTTGTTTATGGATATTAGCAGAGGCTTTGTAGAAATCATCCATATTATCTGGGCTTCCTACAACACCTTCTTTGCTATTTATAAATTCAGTTATACCCTTAACTGCCTCTTGGGATGCGGGATAGGAATCATCTTCTAAAATACTTTCATATAGTTCCTTTAGCTCGTCTGAAGGACTCAGGTCTTCATTGAGCATTTTGTCAAATGCAGTTGGATTTACAATTTTCCAAACACATATCATGTATGGCATTTTAACATCTTCAACGTATGGAGAACCCTTATAATCCTTCATAAAATCTTCGTACTCTAAAACTCTATCCTTTAGTTCGTCAATGTCTATAGCTAAATGTTCTTCTACTGTAGTTGGCTCATCTAGCTCAGTTGCCATAATGTCAATATAGTCACTAGTCATATCCCCTAGGTTATCACTATAGTCTTCTTCCATCATGGTATAGTCAATTATAGGGTAATAGGTTCCTTCACCACTTATTAAACCATAGCCCTTATTAAATAATTCTTCTATATCTTTAGCAACGTTTTTATCTTCAATATTATCAATTAAAGTATACTTGCTGCTTCCTGTAAATATATAACCCTTATCAAACTCACTTTTAGCCTTTTCGTAGGCCTTATTAATTTGGTCTTGAATATTTGCACTGTTTTCTCCAGAGAATTTATTAATTGCCTCTTCTTGAGCCCCTTTCTGAAGCTCAACAAGCTCAAGTATCATCTTATCAGCAGTATCACTGTCTGCTTTATCAATGTTTTCATCAATAAAATTCTTAATTTCCTCTAGATTTGTTTCAGAAGCTATAAGTTCATCAAAATCCTTAGCTACAGCCTCCTGCTCCTCGTTTATTTGATCTTCTATTTGTGTATCATCATTTGGTTTTTCTTGATCTACTTCATCAGCTTGACAGGCAGTCAACGCTAAAACTAATGAAGCTACAATAATTATTTTTTTAATATATTTATTCATTGATTTTACCTCCCCTATTTTAAGTCTGCTAAATAATTATATATAATTGTACTCAAAAAAAAATTACAATTATCTTAATTATTTACAACAATCTATTTATCACTATTAACTAGCTACTTTTATTAAGACGTAAGTTTTTCTCAAAAGTTCCATAATTTTTTTAAAAATTACTAGGAAATAATTTTAAAGGAAGGGACATAAAGTCCCTTCCTCAAGTTATTGGAAAACCCCAGTTTTTAGTTGTTACTTTATCTAAGAAGCCCTACGTAGTTAACAAAATTTAAAAACGAATGGTATTAATAGGCTTTATCTTTCCTATAGTCTGAGG
>JAKSBP010000087.1 GCA_022361035.1 Clostridia bacterium | reverse complement strand
TATAATTTCCGTATATGTGTTTCAAAAGAGTCTTCCTTTTAACTCTTCATCAGAGACTCTTTTATAAATCTGTTTTACCTTCTATTATCTATCTATAAACAGATTTATAGCATGAGCCTAAAGGATTCTCTGTGGCTGCTGAAGTAAGTTAATATTCTCAATCACTCTTCTATAAAAGTCCCAGTGGTTTTTAAGAAGACCATTGGGACTTTTATATGATATTTGTTGAAGTTTTTAAGGTTATAATCACTAAATTGCTAAAAACCAAGCTCTGAGACTTAAACTTGACTTTTAAGAAAATAAATTAAGATTATAGTGATCCCTTATTCATAACAATCTTACTTTCATTTCCTTCTTCAACTTTGTATATTCTTCTTTCAGTAGAAGTAATTTGTCGAAAGAGTTCCCTAGCAATTGGAGTGATCATATAGGTAATAAAAGTTAATCCTAAGGCAACTAGTAGACTTTCAGCGTTAAAGGGTCTAAAAAAGTTTTTCATTTATGATTTTCACCTCACAGAATCTATATTTGGTTTAATATTCAATATTCTCATACTATTTATCATAGCTAAGATTGAATTCATAGTATTTAAACTTTTAGCCTTAAAGGGTCCTATATAGCCAAAGGCAGCAAGTGAACCCATTACAAAATTATAGTTTTGGTTAAAATCAATATTTCTTTGTATTCTGTGGTAAGCCCTTTCTGTTAAGCTTAGAAGTTTAGGAACCAACAGTATATTCTTTTCTTTTAGGATACAATCGGATTTTAATAGAGCTTGTTCACAGGAATTATTAACAAAGGATATACTGACATCAGCTTCCTTTAATGCTGATATATCGTTTATGCCATCCCCCACCATAATTACAGGGCCTTTGGATTTTTTGTTTTTAATATACTCTTCTTTAGCAGAGGGTGAAAGGCTGCCGTGGTAACTTTGAATATTTAAGGATTGGGCTATGTGACCTGTATTTTTCTTTAAATCACCACTTATTATTGAGATATCATTGATATTATCCTTTCTAAGATTTGATACCATCTGAACAGCATTATGTTCAATTTCCTCAATCATTAGAATTTTAGCACATAAAATATTATCTATTGCTACGTAAACAGGTAGATAATAACCTTTATCCATAAAGATATGTTTTTGCTTTTCTTTAATTTTAATCTTTTCATCTACCATTAATTTTTGATTGCCGATTACTACACTATGACCTTGACAATTTGCTACAACTCCCTTTGAAGGTATATATAATGGTGCATCATTTAAGTTAATATCATCTGTACCATCGACCTTTAAGCTGCGGGCAATGGGATGACAAATGTTGCTTTCACATGATGAGCAAATTTTTAAAATCTCATCCTCGGTGTATCTTTTATCGTATAATTCTATTTTTGTAATTTTTAGGCGTCCCTTTGTTAAAGTACCTGTTTTATCAAATACGATACTCTCAGCGTTAACAAGGTTTTCCACTGTATTTACATTTCTGAGTATAATCTTATTTCTCATTAATAACTTTAGATAATTGGCCAATCCAGAATTTAAGGCAACATTTGTTGCCGATGGAGTCATTAATAGCAACACTGATATAGGTGTTAAAGTACTACCTGTAAGCAAATAGCTAATAAATGCCAATATAGAAGATACATATATTGACTTCTCTTGATAATTTTTAATTCTTTTCTTTATGTTTAAATTTTCTAATAGAATATCGGGTTTAAAAGCTATTTTTGGAATCTTTGAAACCTTTACCTTAATGCTGCCTGAAGTAATAACCATGCCTTCAAAGACCTTACTTCTTTTTCTGATCCTTTTAATTTCAGGTTGACCTGAGTAATACAGTTGATTTATCATTGCATCTCCAGATAAAACTGTACCATCCACCAATATGGTTTCATTTTCATAGAAAGTAACAACATCTCCTGCTTCAATGGATTTTAAAGGCATAAGATATTCCTTTTCATCATGGTTGAACCATACTAAGTTGTTTGGGTTTGTAGTATTCATTAGTAGAGTTTTCTTTATTTGTAGCTTAGAATAGGAATTTAGAGCGTCCGTAAATGCCTTTAGGAATAGTAACATAGTCCCTTTATTCCCTTCCCTCATCAGGGTTAGAGATATACCTAAAGCCAATAACAATTTATCGGGATTAGTTGGAAAGTAGGAAGCTATTTTCTTATAGATTCTTTTTATCTTTGGATACCCTTTGATTATAGTTATAGCAGCAGCTATTTTTAGCACTGGTAAGCTACTGGCAATGAAAAATTTGCCGAAGAAATATTGTTTAATCTTATAAAGTATATAAATTCCTCCAAAGATAAGCATTTTCTTTTTAGCAATATTAAGATTTTTTTCTTCAACTAAATAATCTTTATAGTGTTGGGCAATGAACTCTAAATACTCTTTATTATCGGAAAGAGTATTTTCAATTTTTTCTTTCAGGTCCCTTGCATTTATATGATTTGGGTCGTAAGTCACAGTGATTGTACCTAGGGTAGGATTAACCTTACTCCTTTTTACTCCAATCAGTTCACTTAAATATAACTGGAGGATATCTGATAGCCTTTTACTCTTATAGATTCTCTTCTCTTCAATTCTAATTCGTCCTGGAACATAGCTCAATATTTCCAAATAATCACCTACCTATAACTATTTGCTCTTGAAGGAGATGACATTAGGGATAAGCCTAGAAAAATAAATATCCAACCTGGCAGAATAGGCATTATGATACCTACCATACCTAGTAATAATGACAATATGCCTATAAATCTTTTCATCTTATCCTCCTTGTATTATTATTTAAGAATATAGGGTCTTTTAAATATAAAGTAAAAGTTATTTGTAACTAGTTTTACATGTGTAAATAGTATTTGAAAAATTATATTTTTTATACGAATGTCTAGTGATTATTATGACTAAAGTCCTTATTTAAATTTCTATAATGCCAGCTGAAGAAATTTCTATTTTCCTTGTAGAAAATATTGAGTATAATTATAAATAGGAATAATTAATATATAAAAATGAGGTATGATTAGATTTAGATATTTATATCATCACAAAAACAAGCTTGAGTTGGAGGAGAAGATTATGGGAAATCAAAAAACACTCTATAGGTCAGAAAACGATGTAAAGGTTGCTGGGGTATGTGGAGGTATAGCGGAATACTTTGACATAGACTCTACTTTGGTAAGGCTTGGATGGGTCATATTTACTTTAATGCTAGGAACGGGAATTATAGCATATTTAATAGCATGGCTTATAATGCCGAAAAGACCATAAAAATAGCCCTTATAAAAGGGCTATTTTTATTTTTAACTTCCCACCATAGATTTAATAAAAAAAGAGTTTAATCTTTTTTATCACATAGATTTTTTTTTAACCATTTCCCTATAAAATGTTAACATACATCCTGCCGTAGTTCTTTGGGATAATGGGAGGGTACAGCTTGCTATTTTATAATATCGTACTTCATTTTCTTTAATGTTCTTAAACTTTTTATGGATTTTCAAAGCCATTCTCGCATTAAAACCTATATATTCTTCTACTGTATCTAAAACATAGGTACCGTGGGTTGCTTTAAAGCTATCCATATTCTCATAGGTTTTTTTTATAAAGTTTTCATATTGTCTATGATTATCAAGGAGTTTAACATTTGCATGTTGAGGGATAGTCATGTCTTGGATTATGTGGACGGCAGCACCAAAGTAAAACATTGATTTTTCATTATGACCATCAAGCCATAATTTCTGAGACTTATTATAATACATTACAGCTAAGTCCATGGCATTCATTCTCCCAAAAAGTCCTTTTTTTGTATGGGGATTATATAGATGGGAGCTGCTTTTAAAATCTTGGTCTGCCCAATGGTTTCCTTTATTAATAGAGGATATATTTAAAGTAAAAAATTTGAAGGCATCTAAATGGTTATCCTTTTTTAAAATTCTTAAGGCTTGAATGTTAATAAATTTATGGACATCACAATGGGTATTGATTAATGCTTTTTTAAAGGGATTTAGAAACGTAAAAGTATATTCAAGGAAGCTTCCATAAGTTTTTTCTATTAAACCCATCTTTTCACCTACCTATCTGGATAATCCCCTTTATACCTTAATTTTTAAAACAATAGCTTTAATGTATATCTATAGCATATACATTAAAATGAAAAATTATAAACTCTAATATATATAGATGTGTGACTAACAAATTTAATAAACGAAAGCAGGCACTGAGGTTTCCTTTAGAGCGATTTTTATGAATCTGTTTTACCTACTATTACCTATCTATAAACAGATTTATAGCATGAGCCTAAAGGATTCTCTGTGGCTGCTGGAGTAAGTAATATTCTCT
>JAKSBP010000439.1 GCA_022361035.1 Clostridia bacterium | reverse complement strand
CAGCAGCCACAGAGAATCCTTTAGGCTCATGCTATAAATCTGTTTATAGATAGATAATAGAAGGTAAAACAGATTTATAAAAGAGTCTCTGATGAAGAGTTAAAAGGAAGACTCTTTTGAAACACATATACGGAAATTATAAATATATCTATTTAAAAGGTCTATAATTCCCTATGTGTTATAAAAATCGCTCTAAAGGAAACCTCAGTGCCTGCTTTCGTTTATTAAGTTTATTAGTCACACATCTATATTGCCATATTACTTAATTTAAACTTCATCTTAAAGGAGGTCTATTGATGTTCACTGGACTTGTTGAAGAAATAGGAATAGTTCAATCGGTTTTAAGGGGTGCTAAATCCGCAAGGATAGTGATTAGGGCTAATAGAATATTAGGGGATGTAAAGCTTGGAGACAGTATAAATACCAATGGGGTTTGTTTAACGGTTACAGATTTTAAGGATAATAGTTTTTCTGTTGATGTAATGGCTGAAACCATGAGAAAAAGCAATCTTAAAGGCTTGTATCCTGGAAGCAGGGTAAATATGGAAAGGGCCTTAAGGCTTGGAGATAGGCTGGGAGGTCATCTCCTTAGTGGTCATATTGATGGGACAGGCTCTATCTCCTCCTTTGATAAGGAGGAGAACGCAGTATGGGTTACTATAAAGGCTTCCCCAGAGCTTCTTAAGTATATAATTCCTAGGGGCTCTATAGCCATAGACGGAATAAGCCTGACCGCAGCCCACGTGGGTGAAGAAGCCTTTAAGGTCTCTATAATTCCCCATACTAAGGATGTTACAACTCTACTGGAAAAGGCTGTTGGCAATGAGGTCAATTTAGAGTGCGATATGGTGGGAAAATATATTGAAAGGCTTATGAATTATAGTCCACAAAATGCCCTAAAAAGCAGGATTAATATGGAGTTTTTAAGGAGTCACGGATTTTATTAAGGGAGGTAATATAATGTTTAAGTTTAACTCTATTGAGGAAGCTATAGAGGATATAAAGGAAGGAAAAATGGTTATTGTTGTGGATGACGAGGATAGAGAAAATGAAGGGGATTTAGTAATGGCAGCAGAAAAAATTACCCCCGAGGCTGTAAATTTTATGGCTAGATTTGGAAGGGGATTAATCTGCATGCCCATAATTCCTAAGAGGCTAAGGGAACTAGATATAGGCCAAATGGTAAATGAAAATACGGATAGTCACAGAACGGCCTTTACGGTATCCATCGATTCCATAGAAGCCACTACTGGAATCTCTGCCCTGGAAAGGGCCACCACCATAAGAAAGGTACTCCATAGGGATTCAAAGCCAAGGGATTTTAAAAGGCCAGGTCATATTTTTCCCCTAGAGGCCAAGGAAGGCGGTGTTCTTAAAAGAGCGGGGCATACTGAGGCTTCCGTAGATTTAGCTAGGCTTGGAGAGCTTTATCCCGCAGGAGTAATATGTGAGATAATGAATGATGATGGAACTATGGCAAGATTGCCCCAATTAATCGAGTTTGCTAAGAGTCATAGACTTAAGCTGATATCTATAGCAGATTTGATATCCTATAGGAGAAAGAAGGAAAGGCTTATAAAGGAAGTTACTAGGACAGAGATGCCCACTAAATATGGGAGCTTTAAAATACATGGCTATGAGGATACTATCACCGGTGAACATCATATAGCCTTGGTAAAGGGGGATATCCGTGGGGATAAGCCGATTCTTGTCAGAGTACATTCAGAGTGCCTTACTGGAGATGCCTTTGGCTCAATGCGTTGCGATTGTGGGGAGCAGCTTGCATCTGCCCTAGGACAAATAGAGAAAGAGGGTAAGGGCCTTCTCATTTATATGCGTCAGGAAGGTAGAGGGATTGGCCTTATAAATAAACTGAGGGCCTATAGCCTTCAGGACCAGGGTATGGATACGGTTGAGGCAAATATAACCCTAGGTTTTCCTGAGGATCTAAGGGATTATGGAATTGGAGCTCAAATCCTTGGAGACCTAGGAGTTAAAAATATAAAACTTATGACTAACAATCCTAAAAAGCTTTCGGGTTTGTCGGGCTACGGTCTTAAGATAGTCGAGAGAATACCTATTGAAGTGGGATACAACAGGATAAATGAAACCTATTTAAAGACAAAGAAAGAAAAACTAGGACATATTTTAAACTTTTAAGGGAGGAATGGCAATATGAAGATTTATGAAGGAAAGCTTATATCTCAGAAGCATAAGTTTGGTATTATCATAGGAAGATTTAATGAATTTATAGGCAGTAAGCTCCTTGAAGGAGCACTAGATGCTTTGAAAAGACACGGTGTATCCGAGGATAATATAGAGATAACCTGGGTACCTGGTGCCTTTGAAATCCCTCTAGTTTCAAAGAAAATGGCTTTAACTAATAATTACGATGCTGTTATATGCCTTGGGGCTGTAATAAGAGGATCTACCCCTCATTTTGACTATGTTTCCAGCGAGGTTTCCAAAGGCATAGCTTCCGTATCCCTTGATACGGGAATTCCCGTTATTTTTGGAGTGTTGACTACGGATACTATTGAGCAAGCAATTGAAAGGGCCGGAACAAAGGCAGGAAACAAGGGCTATGAAGCTGCTATGACAGCTATTGAAATGGCAAATCTTTTGGAGGAGTTCTAGAAAAAAACCCTCTATTGACAAGGATGAAAGATTAATATTTTTTGTATTATTATTTTACTATACCTAATCCCTTCCTACTATTAGCTTTTAAGATTAATATCTTACTTAAAATATTTCTTCTTTCTAAATTTTATTTGAAAATTCCAAAAAATAACTATATCATATTAATATGTAATGCTAATATATATTGGAAGGTGATAGTTATGGATTTAAGATGGAGTCTTAATAAGCTTTATACCTCATTTGATTCTTCAGACTTTAAGAAGGATTTAAAGGAATGTGATAAACAAATTGAAACTATTAAACAGTGGTGCAGTAGCAATCTAAATTCCTATGAAGATACTGTACCTAAGATTGAATCCTTTATAGACCTATTAATAACTTTTAATACTCTATATGCAAGGCTCACAGCCTATACTTATTTAAACTTTAGTGTTGACACCACTAATGAAAGGGTATTAAAGACTTTAGATACCCTACAGAAAAAAAGTACAGCTCTCACTGGACCCCTAGTAAAATTTCAAAGATGGCTTGGAAACATTGAGGGCTTAGAAGCTATAATTTCTAAGTCTGAGTTTTTAAAGGAACACAGTTTCTATCTGCTGGAATTTGCAGGTAAAGCTAAATATTTACTAAGTGATGAAGAGGAAATCCTATTATCTAATATGTCAAATACAGGGTCTAAGGCCTGGGAAAAGCTTCAGGGAACCCTAACATCGACTTTAATGGTTAGTATGAATGTAGAGGGAAAGGAAAAGGAGTTACCCCTTTCTTTAGTAAGAAATATGTTATATGATAAAGACCCTAAGGTAAGGAAAAGTGCCTATGAAGCAGAGTTAAAATCCTATGAGAAAATCGAAGCTGCATCGGCAGCCTGCCTTAACGGTATAAAGGGTGAGGTTATAACTGTAGCAAAAATAAGGGGCTATGAATCTCCCCTTGAGGAAACCTTAATAAATTCAAGGATGGATAGGGAAACCTTGGATTCTATGATTTTAGCCATGAAGGAAAGCTTACCTGTCTTTCGTAGGTATCTAAGAAAGAAAGCTGAGTTTTTAGGCCATAGGGACGGACTCCCCTTTTACGATATTTTCGCTCCAGTGGGAAGGTTAAGTAGAACCTTCACCTACGAAGAGGCAAGGAGTTACATAGTAAAGAATTTTAAATCCTTTAGCGATAGACTAGGAAATTTTGCAGATAATGCTTTTGAAAGAAATTGGATAGATGCCGAGCCTAGAAGGGGTAAAAAGGGTGGAGCTTTTTGCTATAACATTCATCCCATAGGTGAGAGTCGTATTCTAGCTAATTTTTCTGGGAACTTTAAAGATGTCATTACCTTGGCCCATGAGCTTGGACATGGATATCATGGAAGCTGCCTTATAGAAGAAAGTGTACTTAACAGCAGCTATACCATGCCCCTAGCTGAGACTGCTTCTATCTTCTGCGAAAGCATAGTTATGAACTCAGCCCTTAGGGAGGCAAGTAATGAAGAGGCCTTTACTATTTTAGAAGGCTCCCTTCAGAATGCAACTCAAGTAATAGTCGATATTTACAGCAGATTTCTTTTTGAATCAAAATTATTTGAGGAGAGAAAAAATTATTCCCTTTCTCCCCAGGAATTAAATAAGCTTATGATAGAAGCTCAAAAAGAGGCCTTTGGAGACGGGCTAGACCATAATGCTCCCCATCCCTATATGTGGCTAAATAAGCCCCATTATTACTACGCTAAACGAAACTTCTATAATTTCCCCTATGCCTTTGGTCTACTGTTTGCCAAAGGTCTCTACGTCAAATATCTTAAAGTAGGAGGGGCATTTGTAAAGGATTATGATAATCTCTTAGCCCTTACAGGTAAGAAATCCATAGCCGATGTAGCTAAAAGGATAGATATAGATATTCGCTCCATAGATTTCTGGAGAAGCTCCCTTAAATTAATCGAAGCAGATATTGAAAGGTTTATTGAACTGGCAGATTGTCAGGTTTAGGTATATTTGAGAAATATAAAGCTAACCTCTTTACAATATTCTCCCCCTATGATAGACAGTTCTATTATTTTAACTGTCTACCACAAGAGAGGCATATCATAAGGAGGTTAGATTTTATATAATAATCTCTATATCATCTATTCCACTATTGCATCTTCAATTCTTTTTAATCCCTCTTTAATATTTTCAAGGGAGTTAGCATATGAAAGTCTAATGTAATTATCTGCTCCAAAGCCCGCCCCTGGGATTACAGCAACATTGGCCCTATCTAAAAGGTACTCTGCTAAATCCATTGAACTGCCTATACTATTTCCTTTAATGTTTTTACCAATGAGCTTCGATATGTTAACCATAACGTAAAAGGCTCCCTTTGGCATTTTACAGGATAGATTATCTATGTCATTAATTTTTTCTACCATGTATTTTCTTCTCTCACCAAAGGCCTTGACCATTTCTTTAATAGGCTCCTGATCTCCCTTTAAGGCTTCCATACTGGCATATTGGGCTATTGTATTTGGATTAGATGTAGCATGACTTTGAACATTAGTGACAATCTTTGCAATTTCCTTATTAGCCGCTAGATAACCTATTCTCCAACCAGTCATGGCGTAGGCTTTAGACATACCATTTATCACAATTGTAAGTTTTTTAATATCATCTCCAAAGGAGGCAATGCTCACATGATTTCCCTCATAGAGCAATTTTTCATAGATTTCGTCGGATATAATATAGATATTGTGTTTAACGGCTATTTCAGCAATCTCTTTAAGTTCTTTTTCGGTATAAACTGTACCGGTAGGATTGTTTGGGCTGTTTAAAATTATTGCTTTAGTTTTATCACTAATAGCAGCCAATAAACTTTCTGGGGTATACTTAAATCCATTTTCCTCTAAGGTTTCAACAAAGATGGGTCTTCCATCGGCCATCTTTACCATTTCAGGATAACTAACCCAATATGGAATTGAAATAATCACTTCATCTCCAGGGTTACATATGGCCTGAAGGGCATTGAATAGGGAATGTTTAGCTCCATTTGAAACCACAATATTTTCAGGTAAATACTCTAAATTATTGTCTTCCTTAAGCTTATGGCAAATAGCTTCCTTTAACTGGGGCAAGCCCGCTGAAGCTGTATAGCCTATGGGTCCTTCTTCAATAACCTCTAGGGCTGCTTTCCTGATATGATGAGGGGTTCTAAAATCCGGTTCTCCCGCACTAAAGCTGATTACATCAATACCATCAGCCTTCATTTTCTTTGCTTTAGCTGTAATAGCTAAGGTTACAGATGGCGAAATTTTTCCATTTTTTTCTGATAGATTTTTGTTCATGGTTCCTTCTCCCTTCTACTTATACGGCATAGGTTTTTTGTTCCATGTCAACAAATTCACTATCAATATTATACTTCATAGCCTGCCTATATTGGAAGTATTTTATTGCTACCTGTGGAAATAATGCATAGGATAAAACATCCTCTTCTTGCTCTAGGTATTCCTTCATTTCGTTTCTTATGTTTTCTAGTTGAGGTTTAATTAAGTCCGCTGGTCTACAGGTTATAACTTCCTCATCCCCGATAATCTTCTTTACAATTTCTTCTTTTATGGCAATCGTAGGCTTTCCGTACATACCTTTAACATATGCCTTTACTTCCTTTGGAACCATCTTATATCTTTCCCCAGTTATAACGTTAAGTACTGCCTGAGTCCCTACAATCTGGCTTGTGGGTGTCACTAGAGGAGGATATCCTAGGTCTTCTCTTACCCTTGGAACTTCCTTTAGTACTTCATCAAATTTGTCTAGGGCATTTTGTGTCTGAAGCTGAGAAACAAGATTGGAAAGCATACCTCCCGGTACTTGATATATTAATGCGTTAATGTTTACTCCCAGTACTTTAGGATTTAAAAGGCCACTTTGAATACTCTTCTCCCTCATAGGTTTAAAGTATTCAGCTATTTCATTCAGTTTGTCAATGTTTAATCCAGTATCATATTCTGTACCCTTTAAAGTGGCTACGAAGGGCTCCGTAGGTGGTTGAGATGTTCCAAGGGCAAAAGGGGAAATAGCTGTATCTATTATATCAGCCCCTGCTTCAATGCCCTTCATATATGACATGCTTGCTAATCCACTAGTTGAATGGGAGTGAAGCTCTAATGGAACATTAATTGCTTTTTTAATGGCAGATACAAGCTCATAAGCATAATAGGGTGTCAAAAGTCCTGACATATCCTTTATGCATATGGAATCGGCACCCATATTCTCCATATCCTTAGCTAATTTTACATACACATCGGTTGTATGGACAGGGCTTGTGGTATATGAGATTGAGGTTTGGGCATGGGCTCCTTCTTTTTTTGTTGTTTCTACGGCCACTCTAAGATTTCTAACGTCATTTAATGCGTCAAATATCCTTATTATGTCTATCCCGTTTGCAACTGCCTTTTTTACAAATTCTACTACAACGTCATCTGCATAGTGCTTGTATCCTAAAATATTTTGTCCCCTCAAAAGCATTTGAAGCTTTGTTTTTTTAACCTTTTTTCTAATTATTCTCAGTCTTTCCCATGGGTCTTCGTCTAAGAACCTAAGTGCAGCATCGAATGTAGCTCCTCCCCACATTTCTAGAGCATGGTAGCCAATTTCATCTAATTTATCTAAAATTGGTACCATTTCTTCAGTTCTCATTCTAGTAGCTATTAATGATTGGTGTGCATCCCTTAAAATAGTTTCCGTGATTTTTATTTTTGCCATTATATACCTCCTATATTTTCGGGGAAAACTCTTTCCCTTTCTTTTAGCAACATTATTGCTCCTTTATTAAATTTTATCAACCACCGCAATCTATGTACAGTTTACAAGTAAAGTGTTATAATAATATTACTTAAATAATTAAGTTTTTTTCTCATTTTTCTTTATTTATTTAAATCGGGAGGTTTACATGGATTCTACTGATATGAAGATTTTGGAAGCATTACAACAACATGGAAGAATTTCAATGAAGGACTTAGGCAGCAAGGTAGGATTAACTTCTCCCGCCGTATCGGAAAGAGTTAAAAGATTAGAGGAAAATGGAGTAATTATTGGCTACAAGGCCATAGTTAATCCCAAAAAACTTAATAAGAGTATAACAGCCTTTATAAATATAGCAATTAAGTCTGAAAATTATAAGAAATTTTTAGAGTATGCTCCAGATAATAATAATATCATCGAATGTCACCATGTAACCGGTGAAGATTGTATGATTATAAAGGTAATTGTGGAAGATATGAAAGAGTTAGAAATAGCTATTGACGACCTCAAGCGATTTGGAAATACTGAAACTAATTTAATACTTTCTACTCTAATTGAAAATAAAATAATTTTATAAATGGAATCTAAGCTTACAAAACCTTCTATAGATAAACAACTTTATAAATTATAAACCTTGGTGTTGTTTATCTATAGTAAGATAATAATAAGCCCCGTAACTATCTCCACAATATTTTCGCTGCTTTCCTCTCTATCCATTTTGTATGGGTGATATTTGGATAACCTACTGCTAAAGCCCCTAAAATTTTATTATGTTTAGGTAATGATAAGAGTTTATTTATACTCTTTGTTTTTTGTGCAGTTGCTACTACATATCCACAATAGAAAGAGCCTAGATTTAAACCCTGAGCCATATATGTGGCATTTTGAAGTGCTAATGATGCATTTACATCTGAAAAACTTATTCTATCACTTCCATGAAAGATAATAAGAGCAGGACAATTATGTAGTATCAAATCCCTTCCACTGTTGTATCTATTAACTACCTTATTTAAATCCTCTAACATGCTATACAAATTTTTTATCATATTGGGAACAAGAAAACCTGCTGTTTTTCTTGCCACAGGACTTTTAAACGTCTTCACAAGACCTTTAAAATATTCTATGGAGTACTTTGTTATTTCGTCCATTATCTCCTTATCTTGAACAACTATATACTCGGTGGTTGGATGATTATGGGCATTTGGTGCATAACATGCGGCTTCAATAATTTTTTCAATCTTTTCTCTTTCCACAGGCATATCCTTAAATGATCTTATGGACCTTCTAGTTTTAATAAGATTAAAAATCTGATCTTCTGTTGGAACCCTTTCCTTATCAATATCAACAATAGATTCTTTAAGAAAATTTTTATGGGTAATGACGTTATTTGGACAGATAGCCAGGCATTGTCCACATTTTACACACTGTTTTTCATTTTGTACTAGAGCAAAACCTTCAGCTTTATCCTTATAGATTATATCCCCGGGACATGCCTGGGCACATAAACCACATTTTGAACATGAATCCCTATCAATTTGTATTAATGACATTTAAAATCCTCCTATATTTTAAGGCTACTTCTTTGTAAATGCCTTTTATTGAAATAATTGTATAGTTAGATTGATTACGTAAATACACTCTTTCCATCTATAGAGTAGAACATGTAACTATATGAAATTTTACTTTTTTATGAAATTATACCTTTATAATGAAATAAAGTCAAATCTAGTTTAGAATGGAAAGAGTATATTCTAGGGATTAAAGCTTAAGGTATTTGCTTCCATTTTTATAGATAAAGTAAAGCCCATGGAAATTTCTTCGTCTTTATATATATACCCTTGTAAAGATTAACTTACTCAAGCAGTCACTGAAAATCCTTTTGGCTCATGCTATAAACCTGTTTTGAATATAATAAATAGAGATTAAGCAGGTTTATAAAAATCCCTGGGAAGGAAACCTCAGAGTCTACTTTCGTTTATTAATTTTTAATGGCGTATATCTATAGTAAAAGAATTTTCTATAGGCTTTAAAACTATTCTGAGTACTATTCTATTTCTATCTATACTTCCCTAATATCTATGACATCATATCCCGCATCGTATATGGTATCTCTAATGAGCTTCTCCTCAACTTCCTTTTCTAAAGTTATCAATGCATTTTTCTCATCTACACTAACACTTTCAACTTTAACTCCATCTATTTGATTTAAAGCCTTCCCAACTCTATCACTACAATGACTGCAAGTTATACCTTCTATTAATATCATTTTTTTCATTTTACACAACCTTCCTTTTAAAATATTTTTTACAGTCCTAGGATTTCACATAGATTATCCATTCTTTTCTTAAAAAACTCTATATAAAATCTATCCCTTAAATCTTCTAAGCCTTAAAGCATTGGTCACTACTGATAGGGAGCTTAGGGACATAGCTCCTGCTGCAAACATTGGATTGAGCCTTGGACCTCCAAAGGCGTAAAAGAGTCCTGCTGCTAAGGGTATTCCCGCTGTATTGTAGGCAAAGGCCCAAAATAGATTTTGTTTGATATTTTTAATAGTACTTTTACTTAGTTTGATGGCTGTAACTACATCTAAAAGATCACTTTTCATAAGGACTATATCGGCAGATTCCATTGCAACATCTGTTCCTGAGCCAATAGCTATACCTATATCAGCCATAGCTAGGGCAGGTGCATCATTTATACCATCTCCAACCATGGCAACCCTTTTACCCTTTTCCTGTAGTTTTTTAACTTCGTGGGCCTTATCCTCTGGTAAGACTTCAGCTAAAACTACATCTATACCAACCTGATTTGCTATGGCCTGGGCTGTTCTCCTGTTATCTCCTGTAATCATAGCCACTTCTATTCCCATATCATGGAGCCTTTTTATTGCTTCTTTGCTGTTTTCCTTCACCACATCTGCTACTGCTATTATACCCTCTAATTTACTATTTATAGCTATAAGCATTGGAGTTTTCCCTTCATCTGCTAATCTAACCAGGTCTTCCTCTAGGGTCACTTCAATATTTCTATCCCTCATCAGCTTCTCGTTTCCAAGAAGCACCTTGTCCCCTTCTATGGTTACTTCTATTCCATGTCCAGGTATTGCATAAAAGCTCTCTGGATTTAGCAGGGATATATTTCTCCCCTGGGCCTCCTTAACTATGGCTTCTCCTAGGGGATGCTCTGAACCCTTTTCAGCAGTTGCAGCTATTTCAAGAAGCTTATCTTCGTTATAGCTATTCCTAGATATTATGTCTGTAACCCTAGGCTTACCTTCGGTTATCGTTCCTGTTTTATCAAATACTATGGTTTCTATTTTATATGCTGATTCGAGGGCCCCACCACTTTTAATCAAAACTCCAAGCTCTGCTCCTTTACCGGTTCCCACCATTATAGCCGTTGGTGTAGCAAGGCCCAAGGCACATGGGCAAGCTATTACTAAAACTGAGATAAACATTGTCAGGGATAATACTATCCCATTTCCTGTAATATACCATAACAAGCCTGAAATTATAGCAACTGCCATAACTATTGGCACAAAATATCCCGATATTATATCGGCTAATTTTGCAATGGGGGCTTTACTGCCCTGGGCTTCTTCAACCAGCTTTATTATTTGGGCCAAGGCAGTATCTTTACCTACCTTTGTAGCCCTAAATTGAATTACACCATTTTTATTTATACTTGCACCTACTACCTTATCCCCAATATTTTTCTCCACTGGAATACTTTCACCGGTCAGCATGGACTCGTCAACTGAGCTGTGTCCCTGAACTACTTCACCGTCCACTGGAATTTTCTCTCCCGGCTTTACTAATATAATGTCTCCCTCTTCGACTTCTTCTATAGGTATGGCTATCTCTTCTCCACCCTGAACTATTGTAGCTATCTTGGGCCTAAGTCCTATCAATTTTTTTATGGCCTCAGAGGTTTTGCCCCTTGATCGGGTTTCTAAATACTTACCGAGCATGATAAGGGCAATTATTACTCCAGCGGTTTCAAAATATAGGTCCATGACAAATTCAGTATGACCATCCATGATTTTATAGATTGCATAAAAGCCATAGATAATTGCCGCACTTGTTCCAAGGGCTATTAGGGAATCCATATTTGGGCTTCTTCTAAATAGGGCCCTAAAGCCCACGGTATAAAATTTATATCCGGCAATTACTATTGGAATTGTAACTACTAACTGAGCTAGAGCAAAGTTTAGGGGATTAATATGTGGGTCTATGAGACTTGGCAGAGGCATCCCCATCATATGACCCATGGCAATATAAAAGAGCGGTACCGTAAAGGACATGGCAACTATAAACTTAGTAAACATAACCTTCATTTCCCTTTCCTTTCTACTCTGGTCCTCATCCTCTAATACTTCCCTTTCCACATCTAGGGGCATATATCCAGCCCTTTTTATGGAGCCCTTTATCTCCGATAGTCTCACTGTATTTGTATTATAGACTACCCGTGCTTTATTTGTAGCTATATTTACACTTATAGATTTTATACCTTCAAGCTTATTTAATGCTCTCTCAACAGCACTTGAGCAGGCAGCACAGGTCATCCCCTCTATGGGAATTACTACTTCCCTCACTTCTTCATCTCCTAGGGCTTTGTATCCCGATTTATTTATTGTCTCAGTTATTTCCTTTTCAGATACCTTCTCTTCATCATATCTTACCATCATTTTTTCTGTAGCTAAGTTTACGTTTACTTCTTCTATTCCATCAAGCTTACCAACTGCCCTCTCTACAGCCCTCACACAAGCAGCACAGGTCATTCCTTCTATTTTAAAGCTTTTTTTAAGTACCATTTTTTCACCTCTTTTAGCCCATACTTTATATATTATTATATACCCTTACAGGGTATATGTAAATATTTTTTCTATTATCCCTTTTAGATATATTTTTCCTTGTCTTTATAATACCCATTTAAGTTATATAGATGAGTGACTTACAAACTTAATAAACGAAAGTAGCCTCTGAGGCTTCCTTTAGAGGGATTTTTGTAAATCTGTTTTACCTTCTATTATATATAAAACAGATTTACAGCATGAGCCTAAAGGATTCTCAGTGGCTGCTGAAGTAAGTT
>JAKSBP010000436.1 GCA_022361035.1 Clostridia bacterium | reverse complement strand
TACAAATTTAATAAACGAAAGCAGCCACTGAGGTTTCCTTTAGAGCGATTTTTATGAATCTGTTTTACCTTCTATTACTTATCTATAAACAGATTTATTGCATGAGCCTAAAGGATTCTCTGTGGCTGCTGTAGTAAGTTAACTTTCTCAAGCACACATCTATATATGTAAAAGTTAATGCTTTATTGTATTAAATATATAAAGCTATAGCCCTAGATTTAGACTAGGGTTATAGCTCAAAATCATATCTTCCAATTATAAGTCCCATTTCTTTAAGTTCTTAATTCTTATTCCCCCACCCTTAGCAAAAAATTTAATGGCCTTGCTAGTTTTAGCAGGATATATCCTGCTGGTAAAGACTTCTTCACCATTATTTATAAACATCTCCAAGGAAGAGGTATCGGAGAAGATATTTAGTTTAAGCTGCAAATCAGAACTTAAAGAACAACGTCTTACTCCACCATAGCCTTTACCACTATTATCTCTATTGAGCTCAAGCTTCCTTGTTTTTCTGTTATAGATAACACCGGTTTCCTCTGTACCGTCCCTAGAACATCTTAGCTTTATTCCAAACTCTACTGCATCTATCACTTCAATTTCTATTAGTAATTCAAAAACGTCTCCGTAAATATTTTTCAATTCAATCTCTTCATCTCTTATCTCTATACCCCTGTATTCAATCTGATTCTTACGTAGAGTTCTCAGCTCAGCCACAGGATTTTGATAGATTTTATTATTCTTAAGTTCTAAAACCCTAGGCAATGTCATAGCATGAATCCATCCATACCTAGTCGTTGGATGATCTTCCCTTTCGGGTATACCCATCCAAGCAATTAGTAATCTTCGTCCCTTTTCATCAATTGTCGTCTGTGGGGCATAGAATTCAAAACCCCTATCAAGCTCAGTAAATTCTCCATGGTCCAATTTTCCATTATTATAATTTAATTTTCCTACAAAATATCCTGCCTGATAAATATTATTATAGAAATCTCCCTGGGCCTCTAAGCCTTGGGGACAGAAAATCAATATATCCCTATCATCCATTTCAAAAATATCTGGACATTCCCACATATATCCAAAGTCCTTCAGATTATTCAAATTCGACCCAGCCACTTCACCGACTAAGCTCCAGCCCTTTAAGTTTGGAGAGGTAAATAACAAAGCTCTCCCTTCTCTTCTAATTGTCTGGGCCCCTATAACCATATACCAGCTACCACCCTTTTTCCATACTTTTGGGTCCCTAAAATGTCTCGTGTACCCTTGGGGCTGGTTGTGGATTACAGGATTATTTTTATACTTTTTAAAATTGACTCCATCATCACTTATAGCTAAGCATTGATAAGTTTCCCTATTACCGGCTTCATCCTTTACATTTCCCGTATATATTAGAGTGAGAGCACCACCTTTATTAACAGCACTTCCTGAATAGCATCCATGGGTTTCGTACCACTGGTCGGGTGTAAGGGCAATGGGTAAGCTTTCCCATCGAACTAAATCTGGACTCTTCACATGTCCCCAAAATTTTAAACCGTGGCTAGTATCAAATGGATGAAACTGATAAAATAGATGATACGTTCCATCTACATGAATAAATCCATTTGGATCATTTAAAAGACCTGTAGGCGGCATAATATGGTACTTCAATCTATGATAATCTTCATTTACTAGTTCCTTCGTCTTTTCTATATTGTCATTGACCTCTTTTATTAGCCTAGCTTTTTTATTCATTAATTCACCACCAAAACGAATTATAGATAAACAGCACTCATAAAAATTTAGATGAAACTGTTAGCTTTTATACATACATCAAAGACTATAGACACTTCAAGTTATTTACTGCTATTTTTTCCTTTACTCATAATTCTCAACCTCTTTTAAAGCTGGTAGGGAGGAAATTGCTCCTAGTTTAGTACATACTATCGCACCCACTCTATTTGCAAAATAGGTTATCTCTTTAATCTGGTTAAAATTATCTTTTAAATCTTTAGGATTCTGTAGTTGAACTGTTTTATATAAAAATGCACCTACAAAAGCATCTCCAGCCCCTGTTGAATCAATAGATTTAATTTTTATACTTGGTACAATTTCCATATCATTATTGTTTGAAACCAATGTTCCCTCTTTTCCTAGAGTAATTACAACTATTTTTGCCCCTAACTCATGGAGTGCTTTTATTCCTTCTTTTATATCTCCTTTACCTGAGATAATTTTTACCTCTTCATCGCTCATCTTAACCAGGTCTATGCCTCTTAAGCATTCTTTAGAAAGGCTAATAAATTCCTCAGTGTTATTTTTCCAAAGATCAATCCTATAATTTGGATCAAAGCAAGTAAAAATTCCTCTATTTTGTGCAACCTTCATCACTTTTAAGTAAGAATCCTTCGATGGCCCTCCCAATAAAGCTGTTGCCGACCCAAAATGAATAATTTTAGAATCTATAATCTTTTCCTCATTTAATTCCTTATAGTTTAGCAGTCCGTCAGCTCCTCTATTAAATATGAAATCCCTCTCTCCGTCGGCCTTTAAGGAAACAAATGCTAAGGTTGTTTTGGAATCCTCGTCTAATACAATCATTGATGTATCTACATTGACCTCATCCAAGGTTTCTTTTAAAAAGATTCCAAAGGAGTCTTTTCCTACTTTTGCTGCTAAGGAAGTTCTCCCCCCTAATTTAGATATGGCTGCTGCTACATTTGCCGGAGCCCCTCCTGCCTTTTTTATAAAATTAACTCCTTGTACCAAATTAACATTTATATCAGAACAAATAAAATCTATTAATAATTCTCCAATACATAATATCCTATCTACCATCCTAAAGCTCCTTTCATATCATAAAAAGCCGAAGTTCGAGGCGTGCTGAAAGCAAGAGGACACAGCGTATAAAAAATAAAGCCTACTTGCTTCTAGCAAATACGTAAAAGGTTCTTGGTTGAAGCAACGACGAAAAAATTTGGGTCTGCCAACAATCTGACAAACTGTTGAGAAATACCCTAGTTCAAAGAACGCTGAAATAGGGTGTTTATCGACAGTCTGAGAGAAACAATCCTCCTTATTATGCTATCACAATTATCTTCTCTTTAAAATCCACAGGACCTGCTTTTAATCCCTTTACCAATTTATAATTATCAGTATTAGTAATAACTACTGGGGTTATAGTTGATTTTGACCTTTCTTTAACTAGGTTTAAATCTGCCTCTATTAGTTTATCTCCAGCTTTTATCTTATCTCCATTCTTTACAAAGGTCTTAAAACCTTCTCCTTGCATTTTTACAGTATCTATACCAAAATGAATTAATATTTCAATTCCAGATTCAGACATGATGGATACAGCATGCCTTGCTTCAAAGATTTTAACTATTGTTCCATCTACTGGTGATACCACTGTTCCATCTTCTGGTTCTATAGCAATTCCTTCTCCTAACAACTTTCCCGAAAAAGTATTATCGGGCACTTCTTCTAAGGACACTATTTTTCCCTTCATTGGTGCCAAGAGAATCTCGCTACTATTTAACTCCCCTAAATCTATATTGGTATTTTCCTTCATTTCTCTATTATCTTCTTCTTTTTCTTCTTTAAATCCTAATAATAGAGTCATGATAAATGCTCCTCCAAAAGCAATTAGCAATCCCACTAAATAATTTATCATAGAGCCTTGCTCTACAATGGCTGTGCCAGGTATACCTGTAACTCCTACAGCTGTCATGGAAACCTTGGTAAATACGACGTATCCTCCCCCTAAAGCTCCTCCAATGGCTGCTGCTACAAAGGGTCTTATAAGTCTTAAATTCACCCCGAAAATCGCTGCTTCTGTAATTCCTAGAAGGCATGACAAAGATGCAGGTGCTGCTATTGACTTTATCTTCTTACTCCTAGCTTTAAAGTAAACTGCTATGGCAGCCCCTCCTTGAGCTACATTTGCCATAGACCAGATTGGCAACAAGAAGTTTTTTCCTATTTGTGGATTTGACAAAAGTCCAGCTTCAATAGCATGGAAGCTATGATGTATTCCGGTAATAACTATTGTAGAATATAATCCACCAAATATGATTCCTGAAATTGCTCCTACACCACTATACAAGGTTTCAAGTCCCATGGAAATTCCATCTCCTAAAAGTCTTCCTAGGGGCCCTATAACTAATAATGAAACGAATCCTGTAGTCATTAACGTTAAGAAGGGAGTTAAAATGATGTCTAAAACATTTGGAACTATTTTTCTTAATCCCCTTTCAATATAGCCCATTACCCAAACAGCAATTAATATTGGTAGTACCGTTCCTTGGTATCCAACCATACTAACATCCATACCCAAAACACTTATTTTGTTTTGAACTCCTTGACCTAATGTCCATGCGTTTTGTAGGGCTGGATGTATTAAAATTCCCCCTAAAGCTGCTGCTAAAAATGGATTTGTCCTAAACTCTTTAGCAGCACTAAAGGCAATCAAAATCGGCAAGAATACAAAGGCTGCATTAGAAAACATGTCTAAAAGCATGAAGGCTGAACTATTTCCATTAATCCAACCAAAGGTTCTACCCATTCCTAAAAGTCCCATCAAAAGGCCACTTGCAACAATTGCAGGGATAATGGGAACAAAAATGTTGGATAAAGTCCTTGCAAACCTTTGTAATGGATTCACTTTCTTCATAGCTAACTTCTTTGATTCACTGAGATTTGATTCAATAATACTTGTTCCCTCTACCATTGCTTCATAGACTTTGTTTACTGCCCCTTGACCAATAATTATTTGAAATTGGCCTCCATTTGAAAATACACCTTTCACCTCATCCATAGCTTCAAGCTCTTTTTTCTTTACCCTTTTTTCGTCTTTAAGAACTAGACGCAATCTCGTAGCACAATGGGTCACACCTTCAATATTCTCTTCGCCACCTAAGAATTTTAAAATTCCCTTTCCCATCTTAGTATAATCCATCAGTTTACCTCCTTAGTAATATTATTTTCAAAAAAAATACCTTAATCGATGAATACACATACTAAAGAAATCCCTCATCAGTCTATTAAGCCCTGGTAAATAGACTTTGATTTCTATTAAATGTATATTTCACTCAATTAAGGTTTTGCCTGCATCACCAGTAACAATCCTATTTGTATTATCTTTTTAACCTAGATATTACCCTGTGTAAATGAAGTGATAGATAGACTATTTCTCCATCACTTATTCTATACTCATGTTTTTTTTCAATGTAAGTCCTGATTTTTAAAGCACAGTCATATTGCTTTTTATATTTTTCTTTTATTAGCTCAAGTAAGATTTCTTCATCCTCTTCCACTTGTTTTTTTAAAATTATTCTTTTAGCAAAATATTTAAGGTGAGTTACTAATCTATCATAGGAGATATCGTTTTCATCAAATTCCACAGCAAAATAGTACTTCACTATATTTAATATCTCTTGTACTGTGGTAGTAATATTCATTGTGTCTTCCATGCTTTCACCTATTGAAGCATTAATTAAGTGTAGAGCTATAAACCCAGCCTCATCTTCAAGCATTTTTACACCTAATTTCTCCTCAATAAATCCTATAGCCCACAGTCCAACGTCATATTCTTTTTTATGTATTCTCTGCACTTCCCAAAGCAGATGGTTTTTAATATCTATACCTGATAGTGACCTTTTTATAGCAAAGGCTAAATGGTCTGTCAAGGCTACATAGATATGATCATCAAATTTTACATCCAGTTTTTGTTTTGCATAGCTTATTATTTTTTCTGATATTTCTACATACCTGAGAGGAATTTCATTTATCAATCTCTGGAACTTTAAATTTTCATTTTGATTTTCAATGAGGAACACCTTTTCTATTTTTTTTTCATCAATCTTAAACCCCTTTTTCATTTTAAAAGCGATTCCTCGACCCATAATTACCTTTTCTAAACCTGTGGTCTCATCTATGGTAGTAATTACATTATTATTTAATATCTTCTCAATTTTCATAATAGAGCACTCCACCTTTTTATATCCTAAAAATAGCTCAATACGATGTTCCTTTTATAATTTAGTATTTTCAAAGAAGAATTACAGAAGTCCCAGGGTTTTTTGAAAAATTTATTATGATTTAAGGGGAATTATCTTTAATTATGCATTAGCTGAAAAGGAAAAAATTTTGATTTGAAAGAAATTAATCAAAATGAATTTTGTATAATAAATACATAGAAAAGTTACATCTATTTATAATTTTTATCTTCTATAAACTATAGAAAACCTAACCTTAAATAGGAATAATTACATCCTTATTTAAGATTAGGTTTTGCCTGCATTACCAGTAACAATCCTATAACCTATTTCATTGTATATTCATTGTAACAATTTTATATAAATTTGTCAAGATTTGCTTATTTATTAATATTGTATCACCTAACATATAATTCAGACTATAACAGATTTCCTTAATTAAGTGAATTACATATAGATAAACAACACTAAAACTTAAGATAAATTTGAAGTTGTTTATTTATAATCCAAATTTAAAAGAACCTAATATACTAAAAGCCTCTAGTTATATATTTATATTAATTAATCTGTTATACTAGCAAACTATGTGTCTGGATTTTACAATGTGTAAGGGAGTTTTGATATTTTATTTGAGTGATTTTTATAAACCTGTTTTTACCTTCAAAATTATAATTAAAACAAGTTTATTACATGAACGAAAAGAAAATATCAAAACTCCCGACTATAGGAACTAGCATAATGGGTTAATTATCCTAAATTAATCTTACCTGACGATACATCTTTTTGCCCTTCTTAATA
Organism: Clostridia bacterium; assembly: GCA_022361035.1. Taxonomy (GTDB): domain Bacteria; phylum Bacillota; class Clostridia; order Peptostreptococcales; family Caminicellaceae; genus JAKSBP01. The sequence continues at coordinate 19,767 of JAKSBP010000436.1, read as the reverse complement.
AGCAATCTCCCATCCTTAAAGTCTTCTACCTTTATAATAAGCTTAACATCCTCTACCTTTTTCCCCTCAATTGATAATCCATTTTGTTTTATCAAACGTCTACCTTCACTTTTTGATGGAACGATTTTAATTTTATCTAAAAGTGTTAATATTTCCATACCTTCAGCAAACTCCGATTTTGAAATCTCAGTAAAAGGAATATTCTCATCATTATTACCCTTTCCAAATAGTGCCTTTGCCCCCTCAGCCGCTTTATGAGCCTCATCTTCACCATGAATAAGCTTTGTTACTTCAAAGGCAAGAATTTCTTTAGCTTTGTTTATCTCTGCCCCTTCTAAAGCTCCAAGTCTTCTTACCTCTTCTATAGGTAGAAAGGTAAGAAGCAATAGGCATTTTTCAACGTCATCATCATCAACATTTCTCCAGTATTGGTAGAAATCGTAGGGGGATGTTTTTTCTGAATCAAGCCAAATTGCCCCTGATTCCGTCTTGCCCATCTTTTTACCCTCACTTGTTGTTAAAAGGGTAAAGGTCATGCCAAATGCAGGTTCAGCTTTTACTCTCCTAATCAAGTCTGTCCCAGCAATTATGTTAGACCACTGGTCATCTCCACCTAGCTGAAGCTTGCACCCATGTCTCTCATGGAGTTGTAGGAAATCATAGGCTTGCATAATCATATAGTTAAATTCAAGGAAGGATAGCCCCTTTTCTAAACGGGCCTTGTAGCATTCCGCTGTAAGCATTCTATTAACAGAAAAATGCTTTCCAACCTCCCTTAAAAAAGGTATATACTTTAGATTCATTAGCCAGTCGGCATTATTTATCATAATAGCCTGGTCTTTCGAAAAGTCGAGGATGTTGGAAACCTGCCTTTTAAAACATTCTCCATTATGCTCAATCTCTTCTTGGGTAAGCATCTTTCTCATATCGGTTTTTCCCGAGGGATCACCCACCATAGTTGTTCCCCCACCAATTAGAAAAATAGGCCTATGTCCAGCTCTCTGCATATGAGTCATCACCATTATTTGAAGAAAATGACCCACATGTAAACTATCTGCCGTTGGGTCAAAGCCTATATAAAAGGTAACAGACTCTTTACCTAAAAGCTCACGAATCTCATCTTCATGGGTAGTTTGCTTAATGTACCCACGCTCCATCAATGTGTCAAAAACATTCTTCATTACTACTCCTCCTTAATTTAGCTATTCTACATATAAAAACTATGTCAATTTAAAATTTGTTTTGCCTAGATTCTACTCTTTGAAACTACCCAAAAACAAATAAAAAAGGCCCTTCTCATCATTTTAAGGACGAGAAGGCCCGTGGTACCACCTTAATTTGCATAGGCTTTAGCCTATGCCTCTAACCACTATAACGTATGGAACCCGTCGAAGTTTTTAGCTCCGAAACTCCAGAGTGTAATTCGTTTGCCTATGTTCTGTAGACCTTTCACTAACCGACCTACTCCCTTTAATTGTAACCATAGGAAACTACTATGGATAATAACTCTCAGCTACTATCCTGCCCCTTCACTGTTTATATCAAAAAATATATTAATCTTATGTTACCATACTGTATCTATAATAACAAGAAAATAATTATATTTAGTTTAAATATATTAGCTCCCCTCTCCTACAGGCTGATTTCCCAAGGTCTTTTTTACATCTTTTCCATATTTTTATTATTTTGTTCTTCCATAATTTATTATAGAATTAACAATGTACCTATGATATGATATAATATTTTATAGTCTATACTACCTTTAGCCTTTTTATGCAAATTTAGGAGGTATCAATATATGGATGAAAGTAGCAGGCGTAGATCAAAACAAAATAACAAAACCAATAAAAAAAGCGATAAAAAAAGTGATAACAAAAAAAATAAAATATTATTTTTTCTACAAATCTCACTATTCGTTATTGTAATTGTTGGATTTGTAGGAGCTGGAGTAACTGTGGGCCTTATTAAGGCCTCTTTAAAAGATGTAGAGGAGGTTAACCCATCAGAAATTCCTATGATGCTAGACGAAAATTCTGAAATCTATGATAGTAAAGGCAATCTTTTAGAAAAAATCCAAAACACTGGCCTAAGAACTATCGTTAAATATGAAGATATGGGTGAAAATTTAATAAATGCTGTGATAGCTACAGAGGACAGAACTTTTTTTGAGCATAAGGGTTTTAATTACAAAAGATTAGTTGGTGCTGTTATCCAGGCAGTTATAAATGGAGAGAAAATAAGAGGAACCAGTACCATTAGCCAACAATTGGCTAGAAATATTTATCTATCTGAAATAAAAAGTCAAAGGACTTTAACCAGAAAAATTAAAGAAGCCTATTATGCTGTTCAGATTGAAAGGGCACTGAAAAAAGAACAGATATTACAGGCTTACCTTAACACTATCTATCTTGGTAGTAGTGCTAAAGGCGTTCAAGCAGCATCTCAAAAATATTTTTCAAAGAATGCAAAGGATTTAGACCTAGTTGAATCTGCATTAATTGCAGGTATTACTCAAAGTCCTACTAGACACTCTCCTTTTATAACTAAAGAGAAGGAGAACGTTAAAGAAGACGACTACATATTAGATGATAGCGATGAAATTTATACAATAGTCTTTAACGAAGAATGTTTAGATAGATATAAAGATGTTTTATATTTTATGAAGACTACCGATTTTATATCGGAAGAAGAATATGAAGAGGCTAAAAATATAGACTTAAAAACAAAGCTTAAACCTGGAAAAATTAAAAATACTGATATATCTTCATTTTTTACTGATTTAGTTAAGGAAGAGGTACTAGATGCCCTTATGGCAGAATTTCCTGATACTATAACAACAAGGGAAGAAGCTCTTAATATGTTATATACTCAGGGCTTAAAGATTTATAGCACCTTAGATTTAGGTATGCAGACTAAACTTGAAAATATATATGCTAACAATCAAAATTTCCCTAAGCTAAAAATGTCAAATAACAAAGATAGAGCTGGAAATTTATTGAATAATCAAAATTCAATAGCTTTATATAAGCAAGAAAATGTTATAACTAAGGACAAAGATTTAAAAATACTGAAAAATCAATTTAAATATAATGAGAATGGTGATTTAGTACTATTCAAAAATAAAAGGCTAGATTTTATTTCTCTATACGATAAGAAAAAGTTAGTTGGTATTCAAGTAAGATTACATGATACATATAAATCTAATGATAAGAACGAAGCCTTTATTTACAAAGGGGGAATAGTTAGAATACCATCACAATATAAATCCTTTGATAGAAGTAAAAACTTAATTGTAAGTAGTAGTTTTTTCAAATCTAATCCAAATTTTTTCAAAAAGGATAGTAATGGCGATCTACTTATTTCTAAAGAAAACTATAGTATTAGTAGTAAAGGTACAATTCAACCCCAATCTTCTACGGTTATAATTGACTATAGAACAGGTGAGATTAAAGCCTTGATAGGTGGAAGAAATATAAGGGGACAAAAGCAATATAATAGAGCTCTGAATCCAAGACAGCCTGGTTCTGCAATTAAGCCGATTTCAATTTATACACCTGCAATTGACAATGATTGGACAGCGGCATCTATTATAGATGATGTACCCCACTATGACCACGAAGGAAACCTATGGCCAAAGAACTGGTATGGTAGAAAAAATCCAAAATTTGAAGGTTATTGGGGACTTTCAACCCTAAGAAAGGCCCTAAAGTGGTCTATGAATGTACCACCAGTAATTATTTCAGAAAAAATTGGCGTATCTACATCTGTTGAGTATTTAAAAAAGATGGGCATATCAACTATTATAGAATCTGGACGTAAAAGCGATATGAATTCTGCTGCAATGGCCTTAGGTGGTATGACTAGGGGCATGTCACCCCTTGAACTAACGGCTGCCTACGGCAGCTTGGCAAATGGTGGAGTTTATGTAAAACCCCATTCCTTTATCAAGGTTACCGATAGGAAGGGAACTGTAATATTAGAAAATAAACCACTAAAAAATTACGTAGTAAGTCCTCAGGCTGCCTTTATCCTGACCGATATTATGAGAAGCGGTGTAGAAGAAGGAGGCATTGGGAGAAGTGCTCGCCTCAGGAACATGTCTGTAGCAGGTAAAACAGGTACAACTACCGATAACTATGATGCATGGTTTGTAGGATATACACCATATTATGCAACTGGAGTGTGGATTGGCAACGACGTACATATTGATTTAGGTGGTGGAAGTAAATTAAGTGCTGAACTCTGGAAGAAAATTATGACGGAAATGCATAAGGATTTACCTAACAAGAAGTTTGAAAAACCAGATGGTATAGTTGAAGTAACCATAGATATAAAATCAGGAAAACGTGCCACTGACCTTTCAAAACAGGCAGGTGCAGCAAGGAATGAGTATTTTATCAAGGGTACAGAGCCAACGGAATATGACGACGTTCATGTTGAAGCAGTAGTCTGTGCAGAAAGTGGAAAGCGTGCTACAGAATATTGTCCCGATCATTCCATTGGAAAGAGGATATTTGTCAAAAGACCTATTCCCTATAACCCTTTAGAGCATGACGGATTCGTTCCAACAGACTATGTAGATGAGCTGCCAACTGAATACTGTGACATTCATTCATCAGGTAGGCCTTACAATGATTCTCTTGATGACTTACCTATCGGTACTATAGTACTTCCAAATGGAACAAAACTTTTACCCGATGGTAGTAAGTTGCTTATTGATGGAACTAGGATTTACCCCGATGGGACCATTATATATCCATCCAACAATTCAGATGATGAAACAAATAGTAATAGCTCTAGTATTGTTGACGATGAGAATGAAGATGAAGACGATGATGATGATAGGCTTTAACAAACTTCCAAGCTCAAGGCACTCTAAAATCGAGGAGCAGAGCTTATAATAAAATTGGGAGTTTGTTAACAGCCTCAGCCCGGTAGGAAACTACCGGGTTTTTATTGTTAACTATACTATTATCTTCTAATCTGGAGTCTCATTATCGGGAGGAGCAGCATTTTTATCTATAGTTTTTAAAAAACTTGGTCTACTTTTAACTTCAGGAATTGGCTTTCTCGTAAGCAAAGTAGCTAATGCTTTACCATCAAAGGGTATAAGAGGCCATGTGTACCTTATATATCCAAAGGATTTAGTAGTGATAAAGACTACAAACATAAATATTAGGGCTGCAACAAATCCATACACTTTAAATAACCCAGTGGATATAAGTAAAATCAGTCTAAAAATCTTTAGTGCCATTGAAAATTCAATGCTTGGAGTTGCAAACATTCCAAGGGTGGCTACCGCCATATAGAGAACAGTTTCTGGAATAAACCATCCCACCTTTACAGCAAATTCACTCAAAATCAATCCGCCGATTATGGCAAGGGAAGTGGATAAAACATTAGGAGTATGTATAGATGCTATCCTTAGGAGATCAATTCCTAACTCAAGTAAAACAAATTGCATAAGGAGAGGGATTTCTCCTGTTTTCTTAGGACCAAGGAATTCTAACCATTCTGGCACACTTCCCCTGTTATATACAAGTAAAAGCCATAGGGGAGGAAGTATTACAGAAAATATTATTCCTATAATCCTTATCCATCTAAAATATGTACCTACGGCGGCGTTTTGGTAATAATCCTGGGCATGTTGAGTAAAGTGAAACATTGTAACGGGAACTATCATAACACTTGGAGAAGTATCTACAATAACAATTATATGCCCTTCTAAAAGGTGGGCAGCGGTAACATCAGGTCTTTCCGTATACCTAGCTTGAGGTAAGGGATTCCAATTTGTTCCCAATATAAATTCCTCTAAGGTCTTTTCTGACATCTCTAGGGAGTCGGTGTTTATTTTATCTATCTTACTTTTTAAATCCTTAACTAATTTTGGATTTGCTATATCTTCTATATATCCTATAACAACATCCGTCGCCGATCTTTTACCGACCTTTGTTATCTCAAATCTTAAGTTAGGGTCTCTTATTCTTCTTCTTATTAAGGCAGTATTAAATACTAAGGTCTCTGTAAATCCATCCCTTGATCCCCTGGTTACCTTCTCAAGCTCTGGCTCCTCGGGACCTCTAGCGGGATAGGTTCTAACATCTAATATAATGGCCTTATCTTCTCTATCTATAAGTATGGCTAAAGCCCCAGATAAAACCATGAATTCCACGTGTTCAATTTCTTCAGTAGTTTCTACTTCTATATATGCTATCTTTTCTGTCATTAATTTTTCAATTGTATTAGGATTTATATCTTCCCTGTCCAAGCTTTGCAAAGTGCTTTGTATAAACAGCATAATTTCATCCTTAGCAAATCCATCTATAAATAGCAATGAGGCAGCTCTGCCCCCTATTTTTACCTCTCTATTGACAACATCAAAACTTTTGGAAATTCCGAGATTCTTATCCAATATATCAATATTTTCTCCTATTTTTTTTGAAAGTTTCATCCTTACCTCCTCTCCTATTTATTATTTCTTCCATAGCTCTAGTAATAATTGGCGCTCCAATTTCACAGTCATCCTTGCCGTCCATTTTTCCAATATCTCCCATTCCTATAATCAAAGGAATGTTGCACTGACTTAAAACGTCTACTGTATCGCCAAATAAAGTTTTTCCATTGGTTCTTTCACCAAATTTATTTACGGCTTCTTGCACTATTTTACCATCACTGGTTATGGAAAAATCGACCTTAACCCCATTAACATAGTGAGTATTAGATGCCACGGCCACTACCCCTAAAATATCTATATCTTTATGTTTTGCTATGTATTCTAGGGCCTTCTCCCCCTTTCCCATCCTATTATGCCCCCTATCATCTACCATAACTATGACTGGGTCATGTTTAGCTTGTTTTATAAAATCAACTATATCCTTTCCCCTTATTGGGGTAGGATTCCCTGCAGAGCTGGAAATACAACGTCCCCCGATATTTGTTGCAGCTCTTTCAACCGCCCTTTTAGCAAATCCGTCACCATCCGTTACAATTATTACTTTTCTTTTTTTTTCCATACTTATATCCTTCCTGTATTATATATCTATTTTTTACTCTTCGGGTTAAATATTACTGCCATTATATATCCAAATACAACAGCTGCTGCAACACCTCCCGCTGTAGATTCAATTCCCCCTGTAAAAGCACCCAGTATACCAGCCTTCTTTACTGAATCTATGGCTCCCTTAGCTAAGGAATATCCAAATCCAGTGAGGGGTATAGTAGCCCCAGTTCCACCGAACTCTACTATAGGCTCATATATTCCTAATGCACCTAAAATAGCTCCTGAGGTTACAAATGCGACTAATATATGGGCTGGGGTAAGCTTAGTACCATCCATTAATAGTTGTCCAATTACGCATATTAATCCACCTATAACGAAAGCTTTAATGTAATCCATATCAACTCTCCTAACTACCCTGATTTATTATTGAAACAGCATGGGCAATCCCAGGTATTGATTCACCCTGCTGGCTGCTTGTAACAGACATCAATGCCCCTGTTGAAATCAAAAGAATCTTATTTAGATTCCTTTTCATCATTTCTTTATAGATATATCCACAAAATACAGTAGCTGAACATCCACATCCACTACCACCGGCATGAGTATCCTGGGCCCCATTATCAAATATTAAAAGTCCACAATCATTGTAGTTTTTCAATATATTATATCCTTTGTCTAAAACCAATTCTTCTGTTATTTCCTTTCCAATTTGACCTAAATCTCCTGTAAGGATTAAATCATAATAGTTCGTTGGAAGTCCTGTGTCCTCAAAATGCTTAACTATTGTATCCGCTGCTGCTGGAGCCATGGCTGCTCCCATATTATTAATATCCTTTATACCTAAATCTACAACTTTTCCAGTTGTTACATAGTCTATTTGTGGGCCATCTCCAAGGGAAGATACAACAGCAGCCCCTGCACCAGTTACCGTCCATTGGGCTGTAAGTTTCCTCTGATTCCCATGTTCTAATGGAAATCTAAACTGCCTTTCAGCAGAGCTAAAATGACTAGACGTGAGGGCTATTAAATTATCAGCATAGCCTCCATCAATAATCATTGCACCTAGGCTTAAGGATTGTGTCATGGTGGAGCAGGCTCCATATAGACCAAAAAACGGTATTGCTAAATCTCTAGCAGCAAAGGATGCCGACATTAATTGATTTAATAAATCTCCAGAAAACATATATTCCATATCCGATAGTTTTCTATTAGCATTTTCAACTGCTAGTTTTGCTGTCTCTCGGAGCATCTTACTCTCAGCTAACTCCCAGCTTTTTTCACCATATAGGTCGTCCTTTAATATCACATCAAAATATTGACTAAGCGGCCCTTCACCTTCCTTAGGTCCTACAGTACTGGAAGTACCAGTAATTATAGGCGGACTGTCAAATTTTACTGTTTGAGTTCCTATTTTTTTTATTGCCAAGTATATCCCTCCCTATCTAGTAAAAAAATAATATAACAAACCAAGTATTACAGAAGAGCCAAAACCATAGACTAGAACAGGTCCTGCTACACTGAAAAGCTTTGCTCCTATACCTAAAACATAACCTTCTCTCTTAAATTCCATTGCAGGGGATACAATAGAATTTGCAAAGCCTGATATAGGTACTATTGCACCAGCACCCGCTTTTTGAGTAATTTTATCGTATATTCCAAGTCCAGTTAAAAAAGCTCCTAAAAATACCATTATAATCACTGTTACTGTATTTGCATCTGTTTTGTTTAATCCAGAATTCCTTAGTATGTTTAAAATAAACTGAGCAATGGTACAAATTATTCCACCTACAAGAAAAGCCCAAAGGCTATTTTTCAGATATGCTGGCTTAGGAACTTTTTTATTTACATATTCTTCATATTCTTTTTCTTTACTAATCCTCGTTATCTGTTTTTTCAAATTATACCTCCTCCGCAAAATCCTATTATAGTTAATTTTTAACATCATCTAAATTTGACTTAATACTATCATTTGTAATACTTCTATTCATTATTAGCTTTTCAAACTGATGTCTTTTTTTTTATCTTCAATACTTTCCATAAATAATAAATTATCACTTGTATTTTTAACATATTTTATCTCCATTAGAAACCCTCCAAAACTGTTAATATAATTATTTCAGGAGATTGAATAATTACAATTTTAAAAAACTCTCTGCTAAGTATAACTTTAAAAACATACCATATTTACTATCTAATTCTACAAAGCCTAAATTATGAAATTATCTCCTCTATTAAAGGAATCTTCTGTATTAAAAACTAGTTTAGCCGAAATAGGTCTATTAATTTTAAATCTTTTATATGCATAATAGAAAGAAGTTACACAAATCACAACTAAAAAAACCCAAACTATTTTTTTCTTCTTGATAAAATCTCTCATAAATTATCACCTCAATATTTTTCTTAATTATAGTATTAACCAGATTACCTTTTCTTAATTCCAAAAAAAATAAAGACATGATTTTTGGTACTATCATGTCTTTTCTAAAATATCCTTCATTAAAGCTAAAACTTTTTTTTCAATTCTTGAAACTTGAACTTGAGATATGCCTAAACCTTTAGCAATTTCAGATTGGGTTTTATCCTGGAAATATCTTAATACAATTATCTGCCTTTCCCGAGGCTTCAACTTGCTTAATGCTTCCTTTAAAGCAATATTGTCAATGAGTTTTTCACTATCATTACCCTTCGTTTCACTAATTTTATCAATTAAATGTATGGGAGAACCATCATTTTGATGTATAACATCGTATAAATAGTCGGGTTGGATACTGGATTCTAAGGCCAAAACAATTTCTTCCTTATCCAATTTCAATTCATCTGCTATTTCTTGGATTGTCGGTTCTCTTCCAAATTTCTTAGATAATGACTCTTTAGTAATTTTTATCTTCGTTGCAGTTTGCTTTAAACTTCTACTTACCTTTATAATGCCATCATCCCTTAAAAACCTTTTAATCTCGCCAATAATCATTGGAACAGCATATGTAGAAAACCTTACTTCATAACTTGAATCGAATTTATGAATTGCTTTAATTAATCCAATGCATCCTAACTGAAATATATCGTCCCTTTCATATCCTCTATTGTCAAATCTACTTACTAAACTTTTAACTAGTCCCAAATTTTCATCAACTAAAGTGGCCTGAGCCTCTTTATCACCACTTTGGGCCTTATCTATTAAAGCCGCTGTTCTTTCTGTATCAAACTTGCTATTTTCCTTAAATGAAGCAGTCACCCCATAATATCTACTCCCCATTTTCTGCAACCTTTATTCTTTTTGTCATCTGGATTTTTGTTCCTATACCCTTATGGGATTCAACAAATACCTCATCCATAAATGTTTCCATTACTGTAAATCCCATACCGGACCTTTCTAATTCCGGCTTTGAAGTATATAAAGGCTGCCTAGCTAATTCAATATCATCAATTCCGTTACCAAAATCTTCTATTATAATCATTATAGTATTTCCAATAATTTTACATTCTATAACTACTTTTTCATTCGATTTATCATATCCATGAATTATTGCATTTGTAACTGCTTCAGAAACAGCAGTTTTTATATCAGCCATCTCTTCTATAGTTGGATCAAGCTGTGATACAAATGAAGCTACAGCAACTCTTGCAAAAGATTCATTCTGAGATTTACTCAAAAACTCTATCTTCATATAGTTTTCAAAATTCAACCTGTTCACCCCTTTACATATTACCTAAAGCTTCTTCTTTAGTATCGTACTTATTTATAATCTTATATATTCCCGCCATCTCAAAGATTTTATCAACATGGGGATTAGAATTAACAATACCTACTACTCCTCCCAGCTTATCAACCTTCTTGTATCTCCCAATAACAACACCAACTCCTGAACTATCCATAAATTTCATATTTGATAATTCAAAAATTATATTTTTAATATTTCTTGAATCTATGGCATTGTCAATATCTTCCCTCACTTCTTCAGTAGAATGGTGATCTAATTCTCCATCTAGGTGGATAATCAAGGTATTGTTTTCTACTTCTAGTTTTAATCGCAATCAAATCCCTCCTAATTTTTTATGTCCTATATTTATATTCTTTAATTGAAATTTTTTTCCTTCAATGAAATTTAGCTAGTTTTGTAATTTTTTATTCTAATTTTTTCGTAATAAAAAAAAAGGTGTCGATTGACACCATAATATCACCCTTATTTATCTGAGACTCCTAAAAACCCAGTTATTAATAAATTGACTATGCTTAAAACTATTGAGGCTATAATAGGACTAAGCAGCCCACCAACTTTAAATCCTGGCACAATAGCTCCACTAAGTTTTAGAATAATACCGTTTACTACAAAGGTAAATAATCCTAAGGTCAATACATTAATAGGTAAAGTTATAAAGACCAACAAAGGCCTTATTATTGTATTAGCTACTCCAAATATTGCAGCAGCCCATAAAGCTGTAATAAAACCAGCTAAATAAATATTGTCAAATAGTCTAGCAATAATAAATATTGATATAGCTGTGGATAACCATCTAAGTAAAAACTTTCTCAATTTAACTACCTCCTTAAAAATCTTGCCTATTCATCAGCCTTTACGATAATAACTTCCATATCATCTATAGCTTGATTAATTAGTTCTTTAACATTCAGTAATTTCTCAGACTCTAAAATCTTTTCTAGCCTCGGTTTTGTAACAGGTCTATCGGGTAAAAACACAGTACAGCAATCTTCAAAGGGTAAAATCGAAGTTTCATAGGTGTCAATTTTATTAGAGATAGTTACTATATCCATTTTATCCATAGCAATCAATGGTCTAAATATTGGCATATTTACTTTAGAATTTGTGACATTTATGCTCTCTAATGTTTGACTTGCTACCTGGCCTATGCTCTCACCAGTTACTAAGGCCTTACATTTTCTATCATTTGCAACTCTTTCAGCTATGTCCATCATAAATCTTCTTGATAGTATTGTCATCTCTTCAGGTGGACAGTTTTCATTAATAGCTTTCTGTATATTTAAAAGATTAATGCAATGTAATCTAATCCTTCCACAATACCTACTTAAGATTCTAGCTAATTCTATTACCTTTTCCTTAGCCCTATCGCTTGTGAAGGGATAACTATGGTAATGTATGGCTTCAATCTCTACTCCTCTTTTAGCAACGAGCCACCCTGCAACGGGGCTATCTATTCCTCCCGATAAAAGCAACATAGCCTTCCCACTAGTTCCATAGGGCATTCCACCAAAGCCTGGAATTTTTCTTGAATATACATAGGCCTTGTCCCTCACTTCTACATGGATTATTCCATCGGGATTATGTACGTCAACCCGTAACTCCTCTACATTTTTAAGTATATAGCCTCCTACAAGTCTGCTAATTTCCGGTGATTTTACAGGAAATTTCTTGTCAGCCCGTTTTGATTCTACTTTAAAAGACTCAATACCATCTTGCTCTATACATTGCTGTATATGCTCTAGGGCTACTTCATATATACTATCCATATTGGCTTCAAAGACATATGCCACACTTACTGAAACGACACCAAATACATTTGTAACAGCTTTAATTGCCTCCTCTTCATCATAATCCTCTAAGTCCATATATATTCTACCGTGGGCCTTATATACTCTAATCTTTCCAATTTCTTTTACAGCTTTTCTAATATGCTTTAAGAGAGTGTTTTCAAAATAGGGCCTATTCAATCCCTTTAAGCTTATCTCTCCATATCTTATGATAAGAACCTTCTCCATATTATCATCCCCTACCAATAACCTTTCTTAGCTCCTTAACAAGGTTTTTTAATTTTTCTATAGTATAATCAATATCTTCTTCAGTATTATCGGGACTAAAACTAAATCGTATAGCTCCCTCCATCTCATCTTGAGTAAGTCCCATTTCCTTCAGCACATGACTATAGGACTTTTTTCTAGAGGAACAAGCTGAACCTGTCGAAACATATATATGTTCCTGCTCCAAGCTATGTAATAAAACCTCTCCCCTAATTCCTTTGAAGGATAAATTAAGTATGTGGGGTGCTGAAGCATCACCTATAATACTATTGACCTTTATTCCTTGTAAATTATCTTTTATACCTTCTAACAATCTTATTTTTAATTGCCTCATTTTCTTTGTATTAACCTCTAATTCTTTTTTTACAAGTTCAGAAGCTACTCCTAAGCCAAGAATACCAGGTACATTTTCTGTTCCGGCTCTTAAACCAAATTCCTGACTACCTCCAAAAACTATTGACCTTAATTTTGTGCCTTTTTTTACATACAAGGCTCCTATTCCTTTAGGACCACATATCTTGTGGCCGCTTATAGACATTAAATCTATATTTGACTTCTTCATATTAAGCCTTATCTTTCCAAAGGCTTGAATAGCATCTACATGAAGTAATGGCCTACTTTTTCTAGATTTAATCATATTTGCGATTTGTGAAACAGGTTGTACGATTCCCACCTCATTGTTTACATACATAATGCTTATAAGCACTGTATCATCCCTTAGTATATTTGACAATTCATCTATATTTATTAATCCACTCTTATCTACATTTAAGTATGTAACATCATATCCTTTTTCTTTTAATTCATTAAATACATTCAACACCGAGGGATGCTCTGTTTTTGTAGTAATTATGTGCTTTCCCTTTCTCCTATTACCTTCCAAAGCTCCTAAAACACCTAAATTATTCGATTCTGTTCCCCCTGATGTAAAGTATACTTCACCCTCACTAACCTCTAAAGCCTTAGCAACCTGCTTTCTTGCCTTTTTTACTAACTTTTCTATTTCAACACCCTTACGATGTAGCGATGAAGGATTTGCATAATACTCTCTCATAGATTTAACCATAATATCAATTACTTTTTCATAGGGTTTAGTTGTAGCCGCATTATCTAAATAGACTTCCATTTAAAACACTCCTGACAGACTTTTTCTTTACATATTTTATATTAATCAATAGTTTTTGTAAAGAATAGGGTTATATTCAGACATTTTATGTTCAGCTATAGTTTTTATCATTTCTACCCTACACTACTTTAATCATATAGATGAGTGAGTTACAAACTTAATAAACGAAAGCATCCACCGAGGTTTCCTTTAGAGCGATTTTTATGAACCTGTTTTACCTTCTACTATCTATCTAAAAACAGATTTATAGCATGAGCCTAAAGGATTCTCTGTGGATGCTGAAGTAAGTTAACATTCTTAATCACTCTTCTATCAGAATTACTTAATATTATAATTTAAGAAATGGAAGTGAGACATCACTTCTCACTTCCATGTTAAAGGCTATTGAATTTTTCTCTAACCTCTTTTATTTTACCACATGTCATATTTCCTTCTGGACATGAACTGTTCAAGCAATTGGGCCCTGAATATTTAAATAGAGTTGGAGCTACTTTTTTTACCTGTCTAAGCATTTCCGTAGATAATTGCCTAATCTCCCATTGAGCCCTATTACAGCATCTATGTTTAAAAAAATTAAATAATGCTCTTCCATTCATAGTAAAAACAATCTTAGTTTCACAAGCATTAGGAAAAACATATCTTGCATCTTCGATAGACTTTTTTTCTGCCAATCTTTTTGCTTCCCCTTCATTAAAGCCATGTTTCATATACTCTTCATAATGATTTTTAAATAATATTTTAGTCAACTCATCGTAATACCTTTGATCATCCTCCATGGCCTTAATAAATTTTTCTTTAGCATCAGGTATAGCTTCAATGTGAGGAGGTATTATGTATTCAAACTGATTAAGTCTAACATACCTCTGAGATTGTTGTGAATAGGAGCATCCAATTCTATGTCTAACCAATTGATGGGTTAATACTCTACTAATCCCCTCAACTCCAAAGGTAAAATTAATGTGCTCAGTTGGTGATTCGTGTCCCATCCCCACTAACATATCTAAGAATTTTCTAGTATTTTCTTCAGTTAATTTATCACTTATTTTGTCCACTCCAACTGCAGAATAACAAAGTTTGGCAGCAGAAGCAATTAACTTCTCAGCATCGGGGGTATATCTTAAGAGTTCTACCTTTAATGTTGTGTGCATCATATTTCCTCCTAACATTATTTTCTTCATAATTATATCATAAATTATAAATTAACAAGGCTACAAAATATGAAAAAATAATGCTATGCTGCATTGATATTTTCCCATTGAATAATATTCCATATTTTTACTTAAAATTCCATCAACCTATTATCTAGAAAATTTCATCAACAATGTAATATAATATATAAACTTTTATGTCCTATATAGTAATTTTTTTTACAGTAATATTTAAGTCATTTCCTCATCTATTTAAATTTTTAAATATTTTTTCGATTTTTTTCCGACTTTTTCTTGCAATTTGTGTCGAATTTTGTTATAATTTCTTTGTGGTTATCCCCCTGGAAAACCTCAATCATATAATCTCTATTCCCAATACCCCTAGTAAAAGATTTACCATTTGGTAAATCTTTTGCTTATTTTTGTAAAAAATTCCTTGAAATTTTTCATATATAGAAGAGTGATTGAAAATGTTAACTTACTTCAGCAGCCACAGAGAATCCTTTAGACTCATACTATAAATCTGTTTTTAGATAGGTAATAGGAATAAAACAAATTCATAAAAATCGCTCTAAAGGAAACCTCAGTCCCTGCTTTCGTTTATTAAGTTTGTTAGTCTCTCTTCTATATATTAGCTTACTACCATATATTTTTTAATAATTCTTAATATTCTTTAGTTATTATCCTTGTTATTATATAATATTGCTGTAAATATACTTACCTAGGAGGTTATTTTATGTCTAATAAAAAGGTAGCTGTAATATTCACAGGGGGAACAATATCAATGAAAATTGATTCTAGAATCTGTGCTGCCATTCCAGCTTTGTCAAGTGAAGAGATTATGTCTATGGTAACAAATATAGATAAATTTGCTGATATAGAAATAGTAAATTTTCAAAGAATTCCTGGCCCCCACATGACACCACAAAAAATGATGGAGCTGTCAAATCTAATAAAGGGATTAATCCAAAGAAATGATATAGATGGTATAGTTGTAACCCACGGTACTGATACCTTGGAAGAAACAGCTTTTCTATTAGATTTAAATATCTCCTCTAATAAACCTATAGTTATCGCTGGAGCAATGAGAAATGGCTCTGAGTTAGGCTATGATGGGCCAAGCAACCTAGCTTCAGCCATATGTACTGTGATTTCTGACCAGGCAAAAAACAAGGGAGTTCTTGTAGTAATGAACAACGAAGTTAATGCCTCCAGTGAAGTTACTAAAACCCATACACTTAGTTTAGATACCTTTAAATCCTTGGAGTTTGGACCATTGGGAATAGTAGATAATGATGAAGTCATATTCTATAGGGATATTGTAAAACATCACTACATAGAGACCAATAGTATAGAAGAAAAAGTATATCTTATTAAAAGTTATGCGGGTATCGATTCAAGTCTTATAGATTTTTGTATTGAAAATGGTGCAAAGGGTATTGTTATCGAAGCTATGGGAAGGGGAAATATTCCTCCAATGATGGTCCCTGGAGTCAAAAACGCAATTTCAAAGGGAGTAAAAGTAGTTCTAGTCTCCAGATGTCCAATGGGAAGGGTTTTAGATTCCTATGGTTATGAAGGTGGAGGACAAAAACTGAGAAAGTTAGGTGTAATTTTCGGAGGTAGTCTCAATGGTCAAAAAGCTAGGATAAAACTTATGTTAGCACTTTCAGTTACTAATGATAATGAAAAAATTAAAAAAATATTTGAAGAGGGTTTTTATATAAAATAGAATGGGAAGTAATTAAACTACATATTTTTCGTTTATAGTGTAGAACTTTAAGGATTTTTTACAGTAAAGTTTAAGCAATGGTTAAAAAAACATAAATTATTAACTAAATTTATTATAGTTAAAGTTCTCTTCTTAAAAACTTATAACTCGTCTGTGAGCAACAGTTTCATGATTCTTCCTCCTATGTTATTTTTATAGGCAGCTATTTTTTACTATATACCTTTAATAACTATAAGAATCAATACTATATTATGAAAATCAATTATTAAACCTTATTTTTCTTTATCTAAAGAAGGTAGTTTTTTTGATATTAAAATAGTTAAAACTAAAGCTGTTAATAATCGTATTGTAAGTAGAAAAAATCCATTTGCTCCAACAGCCACAAATATTAGTGTATCTTCAATGACTGCGTGACAGCAAACTAAAAAAATACTTACAAGGATTAAGCTTCTCTTATCTAAATTACCTTCCTTTGCACTTTGAATTATTATTCCAGCTCCATAGGCTAAGCCAAATACTAGGCCTATAGTCAAAGGAAATGCTGATTCCTTTGAGACTCCCATCCATTTTGTTAAGGGCTTGCAAAAATCTGAGATTTTATCAAGTATATTTAAATCCTTTGCAATTTCCATTATAATCATAAGGGGAAAAACGATTATAGCAATATTCAAAACAGATTTCAATCCCCCACCTATTCCATCTGATATTATAGCCATTATATCCAACATGTTCAATTCGCCTCCAAATTAAGCTTTTTTAATTATATCCCAATTTTTTATTATTACAGCATTGAAAATAAAATCTTTTAACAGGTTATTCTGGATTATGCTTAAATCAGAATTTTTTATATTTTAGATATTAATTATCCATAGAGGAAAATTATAAAATCCGTCAAATTACTAAATTCAATACTAAACCAGATATTATAGCTAGACCAATTCGTATTACTAATACTAACGCAACACTTACTCCTACTTTTTTACTTACAGCAGTTTCAACAGGTAGAGTATGGGAAAATGATAGCATAACTGCAATAATAGTAATTTGTTTTGCACTTAAAGTTATAGATGTAATCGCCCCTATGGCTGCATAAATGTTAAGTACATTTCCTAAAACTAAAGGAACTGCCGCCTCTCCAGGCAGACCAAAACCCTTCATAAGGGGTTCAAAGATTGTAGCAATGTAATCTAAGACTTGAGTATGCTTAAGGATTGTAACTACAAAATATACAGGTATTATAACCTTCGCTAACTCTATCACAGTGTTTAATCCGTTTTTAGCACCTCTTTTAATGGTATTAGCAGTAATCATTTATTCCTCCTATTTCATAAATATATTACTTGAGCTTTAGTTTCTATATGCTAATATTCTACAAATTTTTTACTTATCCTTCTTGTATTAGCCCTTTTAACATTTTTTTATCAATTGCTCCCATATTTAGTTTTAAAAAACTGAATTTCTTTCTCTTACTTAAATATTTAATAGTTTTTTATTATTATAGCACTATTTATAAATTAAGACTCTAAGATATAACTTTCCCTTTAAAGTATATTTTCCTATGCGTTATAATAATCCCTTAAAAGAAACCTCAAAGCCTGCTTTCGTTTATTAAGTTTGTAAGTCACTCTTCTATATTTGATGTATAATATATATAATCTAATATTTTTACCCTCCCTTTCTCTCAATATGCTCAAAGGGTTAACTATCTAGAAAATTAAAACATTTACCATATATAGATAAAAGAATTATTTAGGAGGTCTAATTATGGATATAATTTTAAATACAAGAAAAAATTCCTTTTTAATCCCAGATAGTTTATCTGAAATTCTACATAATAAAAATTTTGCTTTATTAGATATTGAAACTACGGGTTTAAATCCAAAATATAATAAAGTTATTTTAATTGGAGTTTTATATATTGAAGATGGCCACATTATTACAAAGCAGTTTTTCTGTAATAATTCCAGTGAAGAGCTAAAATTGCTTACATCTTTTATTGATTTTTTTAAAACATTTAACTTCTACATTACATTTAATGGAGGAGGCTTTGATATTCCCTTCTTAAATAGACGATTTGCTAAATATAAACTAAACTATGAGATAGATCCATATCTAAATTTCGATTTGTATAAAGTTGTTAGAAAAAATAGATATCTATTAAATCTAAATAATTGTAAGCTAAAAACTATTGAAAAATATTTAGGCATTACTAGGGAAGATACAATTGATGGAGCAGAAAGCATTAGGTTGTTTAATAGATATGAAAACACTGGTGATGAGAGCTTAAAGAAAAAAATTTTATTACACAATCTCGAGGATATATTACACCTTTTACCTACTCTAAAAATATTAAATTTCATTGATAAAGACAAGGTTTTCGCCCATCTTCCAAAGGAGATTCTACTTGATAACAAGTTCAAAATAAGGATTGCTAATTATAAAATAGAAAAGGATTTTTTGTTTGTGGAAGGATTTTTTCATGGAAATCTAAAGCAAGATTTTGTTTTTTATAATCATGTCTATGATTTCAGTTTTTTAAGAGAAAATCAAGAGTTTAAACTCAAAATCCCCTTATTGAATATTAACACTAATACCAGTGAAAGATATTCCTTTATAAATTTAAATGAATTAGATTATATAAAAGCTAGTTTATCTGAAATTGATAATAGAGAAAAATCAAAATTTTTAATTAAAGTAGGAAATGATATAAAGGATTATAATATTTATCATTTTGTTAAGGACTTTTCCTTATATATACTTAAATCTTTGAAGGACTCTAAGTAAAAGGAAGGGAGAAAATCTAAAAATCTACTTTCATGAAAGTTATAATATTTAACTCTCTTAATTTATAGAAGAGAGATAGAGAAAGTTAACTTACTACAGCAGCCACAGAGAATCCTTTAGGCTCATGCTATAAATCTGTTTATAGATAGGTAATAGAAGGTAAAACAGATTCATAAAAATCGCTCTAAAGGAAACCTCAGTGCC
>JAKSBP010000362.1 GCA_022361035.1 Clostridia bacterium | reverse complement strand
TTCGAAACTAAAGGCGATTTTCATTGCATTTCCTTCTACTGGTTCCTTTGTATTGATGTTGTATCCCATCAACATACTAAATGCTTTTTCATATTCTTCTAAGGATAACTTATGGGTTATGAGTGTTTCTAACTCATAGTTTTCTGCTAGAGCAATAGCTTCTGAGAACACACTATTATAGTCGCCTGCGCCTATTATTTGTATTGCATTGTTTGTAATATAAAGGGGTGAAATATTAGCTCTGTATTTTGAGTTAAATCCCATAAGTACTATTCTTCCACCTTTGTCAACTATTTCTAAAGCATCCTCTAAAAGGACACCCGTCGTATCAACTACAAGATTTGGTTTCCTATTATTATTTATTGATTTTACTATATCTTTATAGCTTCTATCCGAGGAATCCAGTACATTATCAAAAATTTTTTTTGCAAATTCTATTCTATAACTATTTTTTTCAACTATAGTAAGATTTTTAGCTACTTTTTGTGCCACCATGGCAAACACTAGCCCTATTGGCCCTGCACCTAAAACTACAACCGAATCTTCCACTGATAAATTACATGCCCTAGCATTACTTAAAACACAAGCCAATGGTTCTACAAGTAATGCTTTGTCAAAACTCATATTATCTGGAATTTTATATACAAAGTTATCCGGCATTATTATATATTCTGCAAAGGAACCATCCATGTCTACGCCTACTTCTTTACCTACTTTATTATCACATAAATTAAATTTTCCTCTATTGCAATAATAACAATCACTATCGAATAGAGTTGGGTCGATAATTACTCTATCCTTCTTTGCAAATTTCGTTACTTTACTACCTACTTCTTCCACTACACCTACTGCTTCATGTCCCAAAGTTACATCCTTCTTTGCATTAAAGGTTCCGTTAAATATTCTTAAATCTGTTCCACAGATCCCTGAACTATTGATTTTGATTAAAACCTCGTTGGAGTTGCTTATCTTAGGAATTTCTTTTTTCCCTAGTTCAATTTTTTCTATATCTTTAAACAATATTGCTTTCATATTTAATAACTCCTTTCAATTATTAATATAATTAGCTGTTTCTGACACTTAAAGACCTCTAATATTAATATAAAACTCCTTCTATTTCATTAATGCTATTAATCCATCTAATGCTTTTCATAACTGCTGTATGCAATTCTTTATTAGATGCAGCAATACATGATTGAAGGTTATCCTTTGATATGTCAAGTAGCTTTGTTTTCCCAAGATCGTCACCGTACGCATCGGTTATGACAACTCCAGCTTTTTTGGCTATATATACTGCTGCTGCTATATCATAAGGAAATAGATGAAGTAACTGGCCATTACCTACTTTTCTAAATTCCTTTTCTAATTCTGGTACATCTCTTACTAACCTATTTCCTATATCAACATAACAATCTAATTGTCCAGTAATTATTCTTGATATTGAATATGAAGCACTATTAAATATAAAAACGCCTCCTGGATTTGCTGATTTGTCTATTAGCTCACCTAAGGAATATGTCATTATTTGAGCGGGATGTCCATTAAATTCCATACTCCAAAACATTTTACTTGGTGACATAGTTTGACTTAATTGTGACTTCGCATTACTTATTTCAAATCCTCCTGTATGGTCTGCGTAAAATGTTGATTTTGTTTTAAACTCATAGAGCAAAGCATACTTTATATCATTTATACAAGCATCTTCTTTATAGGAAGATACTGCAATCGAAAAGCATGAACATTCTAATCCTGCTGCAGCCCCACGGGTTCCATCAATGGGATCTATTATCAATAGGTATTCAGGTTCTTCACATAATTTTTTCAGTCCTTTATCTTCAGAGTAATAGGCAATTTTTTTGTCTGATTTTACTAAGAAATCATAAACTGCACTTTCAGCAATATCATCAATATCAAATTGCGTATCTCCTCCCGGAGATAATCCTGTATTTCTTTTTGACTTTAAGATATCAAATTTTGATGAAACTTCACTGATTACATGGTTGGATAATAAAAATATAAAATCTCTCATGATTCTCTCCTATCTTTGGAATTCATCCAAAACTTTTTTCAATCTCGTCATCATTTCTTCACACTCTTCTAATGTTATGTTTAAAGAAGGTCTTATTTTAAATACATTTCCAAATCCATAGAGGGATGTTCTTATCAATAACCCATGGTCTAATGCCCTTTTTACAATTTCGTTTGTAAGTTTTGAATCGGGCTCCTTGGATTGTTTATCTTTTACGATCTCTACTCCAATCATTAGACCTACACCCCTAACATCACCGATAAATTCATATTTTTCTTTAAACTTATTTAGTCTTTCCATTATGAAATTTCCACAGTTAGTAACATTATCAAAGAATTCATCATTATTTATCATATCTAGGGTCTTAACGCCAGCTGCACAACTTAGAACATTTGAACCATAGGTAAAGGAATGTAGATATCCTTCCATGATATTAAATTTTTCTTCCATAAGTATTGCTGCGATTTGGAAACCCGTACCTCCTAGTCCCTTTGCAACACTCATTATATTTGGTTCCACTTCAAAATATTGTGCTGCAAACATTTTTCCTGTTCTTCCTATACCAGTTTGTATTTCATCAAAAATTAGTACAATGTCTTCTTCATCACATAATTGTTTTAGTCTATGGAAAAATTCTTTTGGTGGCACTTGATTTCCACCATTTCCCAATATAGGCTCCATTATTATACATGAAACATTGCCCGACGAACCATAGAGTATGTAATCTCTTATCTGCTCAACACATTTATAATTACATTTAGGGTACTCTGATTCTAAGTGGCACCTATAGCAATAAGGATAAGGTATATGGCTTATATTATTCTGTGAAAAATTAAATGGTTTTCTTCTAAAGGATAATCCAGATACTGTTTGCATAAAAATTGTTTGTCCAACATGACTTCTGTAAAAGCTTATTACTTCCCTTTTCCCTGTATAATATTGAGCTAGTTTTATAGCCCCTTCATTAGCCGTTGATCCACTACTTACTTTGGTAGTCACCTTAGTAAGATTTTTAGGTGAAACTTCAACTAATTTCTTTGCCAATTCTAGCACTGGTCTACTTAAATATGATGATGATAAATGAACCATTTTATCTGCTTGATCCTTTACGGCATCAATGACTTCTTTGTTTTGATACCCAAGACTTAAGTTAAATGTTCCCGCAGCACAATCTATGTACTTTTTTCCTTCGCTATCCCACAAATAGACTCCATTACCTGTGGTAAACTCAATATCTTTTATTCCGTCTCCTCTAAAGATGTAACTCTTTAATTCCTGTGCATTTTCATAAGTAATTTTTTCTTTTGCTAAAACGCTCATTGTTAATACCTCCCTAATTATATTAAAAATTTAATTAGTTAAACTTATACAGTACCTCATAAATTTCTACATCTACTGTACTTTTCACCTTAAAGCTTTTATAACCTTTTTTTATTTTTACTAGCTATTATTAAATTGTTTTTTATTTTCATTTTTGTATATTATTGTATTTTATTTAACTAATTTCCATTTATTGTTTATTATAACACATCATGTTAGCTTTTGTAAAATTTTTGAAAAATTATTTTTTTATGGTAATTCATATGATAAATTTAAATAAATACTAAGATAAATTTTTCATATTTTATTAAATTCTCTGTTTACAAATGGAAAAAATAAAGGGACTTTAGATGAACAAAACTCACCTAAAGCCCTAACCTTCTTATATCATCTAAATTTTTCTTGAATCACGTCAAATTTTCTCTATAATTAAAGTGAATTATAATTTAAAAATTTTATACATAAAAATACCGTGCAAAGCACGGTATTGAGGCTGTTAACAAACTCCCAATTTCTGTGTTACTGCTGAAAATCTCTGGTGCTCACTTGCAGCAGAGCAAGCTGCGCTCCTCTATTTTAGCGTGCCTTGAACTTGGAAGTTTGTTAAAGCCTATCATCTTGTTAACTTTGTTAACAATCTGAATACCGTGCAAAGCACGGTATTTTCTATCTATATCTACTACTAATTAATAGGCTAGCAATTTAGCGGGGTTATTTATCGTCATGTTCTGAATATCTTTTTCTGACACATTTAATTCTCTAAGCATAGGTTCTACAAAATCTAATACCCTTGTATATCCATTTCCTCCATATTTACGATATGAGATTTTAAGGAATAAATCACTTCCCAGTACAATTTGATTTGAATATCCCTCTTGAATTAAAGGCAATAATCCCCTAATTCTATCGTAGTCAGTTATCCTGTAACTTCCAAC
The DNA here is from genome assembly GCA_022361035.1 of Clostridia bacterium. GTDB lineage: Bacteria > Bacillota > Clostridia > Peptostreptococcales > Caminicellaceae > JAKSBP01. The sequence continues at coordinate 1,070 of JAKSBP010000362.1, read as the reverse complement.
GACCTCAGTATTCCACAAAGAGCCAAAAGTGTCGAAACTAACACTTACACCTGTATTCAATATTTCTCTAACTTCTGGTAAGAGTAATTGAGTAGCTGTATCATAGTTTAATATATAATCTTTAATACTTAGTGAGTTTGTGAAAAACCCATCTATGTGACTCATAATTACTTTTTTAGGGTCAACACCTTCTTCATTAACAACTATATTAGCCATTTGCAAGGTGTGCCCAATATTCATATTTAGCCCTGTATGAACTGTTAAGGATAATCCCGTCTTTTTTGCAGCACGGGCCCCTGCCCTGAGTGACCTTTCTTCCGTTGCAGACAGACTATTACATGCTATCTTTATATTCCCTGGTTTAATATTTGTTCCATCTATACCTTCATATATTTCTCTTTCAATATATGCTTGAAGCTCTTCTATGGACATATTTATACATTCCGGTGGCCAAGACCCGTCAGCATAAAATCCCGAAGATACTATAATATGTACGCCAGTATTTTGAGCAACTCTTTTCATATCCTCTATATTTCCCCTAATGCCACCAGGGCTAACTTCCAAAATAGCTGAACCGCCTGAATTCTTAAAATGACCTACTTCTTCAATCGCTAAGTTAACGTCATTTAAACGCGTACTGTCTACAGATATGCCAAAATATCCTTTTTCAAGATAGTACATATTTTCACCTTTAACTATTAGCTTGTCTTCACTAATACTTGGCATCAATCCTATGTATTGGTCTCTATAGAAGCTAGTATCCACAAGTATATGTTCATGCATCGACGTATTTCCTAAATTTTTTGAATCAATTTCTCCTAATACCGTCATTATTTTACCCATGGTTCTTTCCCCCTCTAACAAATTTTTATTAGAAAACACAATAAGTTGATCCCACTTACAAATTCCATCAAAATCTAATTACTCTCCACCCCACCTTTCCATAAAATTCTTGTTCTTTTTTGTAATTAGTTCAACTTATTTACTATTATAACAATTTATGATAGATTGATTTGTCGAAATTCCTGCGATTTTATCACTTTTTTGTAATTGATATTTCATATTTTACA
>JAKSBP010000003.1 GCA_022361035.1 Clostridia bacterium | reverse complement strand
TTATATAGCCGAATCTTATATAATAATGCCTTGGCATATAATCACCTGGGCCGTTATGATAAAGCTTTAGAAAATCTAAAGAATCTAGAAAAAGAATCCCGCAATCTAAGGCAATCCAAGGTCTTAGATATCCTTCTATTAAAGGCAAGCATCTACTGTAGTGAAGAAGATTATGGTGCTGCCAAGGAAGTATATGAGAAAATAATCGAGGAGTCCCATAAGGACCAGCTTAATATAAAAGCCTTGGCATATTTTAAACTAGGGGATCTATGGTTAGAAAAGTATGGTAAAATAACTGTAGCGATGGAATATCTTCAAGAGGCTGTAAAGATTCAACTAGAAATTAAGGACTATGACCTTTCAAATACATACCTTGTCCTGGGAAGATGCTATGGAGCTGTCAATGACTATGAAAATGAGAGTATATTCCTAATTAAAGCCCTAGCAGAGGCCAATCGATGGGAGAATCATAGGTCACTGATCCATATATATAAGGAGATATTGGAATTCTATATAAGAAACGATAGAGAAAGGGCTGTTGATGACTTGCTTGTAGAGATTAAGGAGCTAATTAATAGGGATGTTTATAACAGAGAAGAGATAAACGATTTGCTTATAAAGGTAACCTGCTATTATCTAAGTAAGAATAATCAAAAAGTGAGTTTATATTAAAAAGATATGAATATATTTATATCTTTATCTTTTTATAAAGGAATTGCAAAATTTATCAAGAATTAATAAATATATACTTATTAGAAGAACGTGGTGGTATAAATGAATAAGTTAAGGTTTAGGGATGCAAAGCTTAAGTCCCCAGGGAAACAGGCTGAAAGGACAATCATAGATACTTTTGGGGATGTAGGCAGCTTTGCTAAGGAAATCGGGATGCAGGAACAAAGCGTTAGACAATATTTAAAGGAGATAAAGCTTGGCTCTGAGGCATTTAAGTTTAAGCTCTGCAAAGCCCTTAATAAAGACCTGGATGAAATAGTAAAATCCGATAGGGAGCAGATTAAGGATATGGTTCAAAGCATCTATGATAATATAAAGGAATATAAAAATGAAGAGGATATAAGGGTCCTTGAAAGGATAAACCGACTATGTATTGAAAACAATCTGGACTTTGAGATTTTAAAAATGCAGAGAAACTTTGCCATGGCATATTTCTATGGAAATCAGATTAAAAAGGCAATAGGATTTATGGAGTCCTTTATTAATTCTGTAAAGATACCTAGCTATTTAGTAAGGTGGAAATCGGAACTAGGGCTTATGTATTTCTATTGTCATGAGTATAAAAGAGCAGAGGAGCTATTTGAGGAAGTGGATAGCTTATTAGAGAAAACTGAGGAAATTGATAAAAAAACGGTATTTTTACATTATTACAGGTTTGGAATATTAAAAAGCAATATAGGTAGTCATTCTTTAGCAGAAAATCTATTTCAAAAATCCCTAAAGTATGCTCAAACAAGTATTGAAATTGGAAGAGCTACAATGAATATAGGTATAAGTTTTGAAAAACGAAAAAAATATGAAGAAGCATTAGAATATTATAATAAAGCACTAAATGTTTTTGAGGATGATTTAAGTAAAAGTGCTGTATTTAATAATTTAGCTGAAATATATAAATTAATAAAAGAGTATGACAAAGCACTTTATTATATAAAATTAGCCTTTAATTGTGTTGGAGATAAAGATTTAGAACGTTTATTTGTGTACTATCAAACATATGCAGAAGTCCTTATAAATAAAGGTGAAGTAGGAGAGGCCATTAAAGAATTAATGCAATTGCTTAATAGGGCTGAAGATAGGTTTGTACATAAAAAGTTTATTATCCAAGGTATCAATGTTATAATGGATTATGGATGGAAGACTAGGGATATAAAGATATTGGAGGACATGGAAAAATTAATTTACAAGTCAATTAAAAATGTCACTTTAGACAATAACGAATATATAGAAAAATTAAAGGATTGTCTAGGTGATGTTAGGGTCTATATTGAAAATATTGAAAACTCCATATACGAGGAGAAAGGAGGGAGTTAAAAGTGAAGAAGGTCGTTAGTATAGTAGTGTCACTGCTAATTTTGGCTTCTATAACAGTTGTTGGCTTTGCTGCAAGTTATGAAGACCCAATGTGCATCCAACCAATAGAGTTAGAAGAACCAATACCAGGAAATTAGGACTTGCTTTTTTAAAAAAAATTTAAAGCTGTACATAGGCTAAAGTAAATCTCAACTATTTCAATTAAGCTATATAGTGTAGAAGAGGTTTACTTAATTTTTTTTTTTGCTTTTTTTCTTGGAGGCTTCGACATAGGAAAGTAATAATTAAGACAAGTGTGGAAAAAGAGTAAAAAAATTGAAAAATAGATTAAATAAAAATTGGAAATAAATGCAAAACAATTATTTGCAGTGGCTCCTAGAATGTTGTAAAATATAGGTAATATCATAAAAGTTCCTATACATCATGGGAATTACAAGATTGTAAGATGAAGTAAAAAATATAATTTAAAACAAAATGACAAAAGTGTATGGGGTGTTGTTATGTGCATTATAATCGCTGGGAACTGTGGAGATGAGAACAGCAAGCAAAGGATAATTGATATTTACAAGGAGCAAGGCATAGATTTAGAAATCATTTGCCAAATTAAACCGAAAAAGGAGCCTAGCATACACCTTGACAAAGAAATCATAGAAAAGGTTGATGAATTCTTTAAAAACTGCAGTGTAAGTGAAAATGACAGAAACTTAGTTAAGATGTTGATGCAGGTTGCTTCAACCCAAAGGTCTATAGAGGAGGTTTATGAAATCGTTTCCGAGGAATTAGACTTATATACAAGGGCAATAAAATTAAAGCTTGTTAACATTAAGAAGCTAATGGGATGGGAATACATTCACCCCGATGATTTCTTAAAGAGAATAATGGCTGATATGGAAATAGTGTGACATCGGTGACGGTTCTTTTTGCCACAAAAAACAATAGAATAATCATCTATAAATGTAAATAGAGTATAAGAAAAAAGTTTTTCACTTATTTAAAGGGAGAGTATACTATGATAAATGGCATTAATCATATTACATTTGCAGTTAGGGATTTAAAGAGGTCTATCAAGTTTTATGCAGAGTTACTGGGCTTAAAATTAGTAGCTCAATGGGATAAGGGTGCATATTTACTGGCTGGCAATGTATGGATTGCTCTAAATGTAGATGAAAAAAGTAGGGAGAAGGCTGCCGATGATTACACCCATATTGCATTTAATGTACCTTCAACGGATTATCCCAAATTAAAGAAACGATTAAAGGAAGCTGGTGTTGAAAGTTTTAAGGACAATACCTCCGAAGGTGATTCCTTTTACTTCCTTGACCCTGATGGCCATAAATTAGAACTCCACTATAATACCCTTGAACACCGTCTAAAATGGGCAAAGGAAAATGATTGGCCTACCTTTACTACTGGTTAAACATATAGTATTATAACAACAAATATATAATTGGACTTATTCTTATTTTATTTAAGTTTTTAAGCAATGAAAAACCTCCTTAGCATATCTAGTGCTAAGGAGGTCTTTCATTGTTTTATATATAAATATTTAAAATCTCTTTAAATATATTAAACTTTATTTAGTTAATGATATTTTTATTGGTGAATTGACTGCTTGAGTTTCTATAATACCTTTCTCTACACTAGATAGGTCGCATAATGGGACAAAACTAGTAGTATCTTCTAGAAGGAGATCTTCAACGACTACAGCTCCCTCTAATACTTTTACAAATGTACCTACAGCAATTGAAGCTACACCTTCCTCTATAAAAGTCAGACCTATAATATCACCCTTTTTAAAATTCTCACGGATTAGCTTTCTTAATGATTCGGTACAACAATTACAAATACTTACATTTTCTCTAAAAAATTTGTCCATTTCTTCACCTCCTTTCCCTTGAGGCTACAATATTATATACAAAAATGTAGATAGTGTGCTTTGAATATTAAAAAAATGGAATTAAGTTTGAATAAAAAGGGAAAGAAACCTGTTTGGAAAGTATTTTTACTCATTATTATATGAATTATTAGTGAGATGAGGAATAAAGAATTATGAGGGTTGGATTAAATAGAAAAGATATAAAAGGAAGTTTTATTTTACTTTATATTATGGTAAAGGAGTGAAGGAAGGAAAGAAGATTACTTTTAAAAATTAAAAAATCTGGCAAGGCTTGATTTATCAGTGTATTTTATCCTTGGCAGATTTTTAAATTTTATAATAATGCATAATAAGAGGAAGCTTTATAAGCTTCCTATCCTCTATTTGTAATTCCTTCTATACAATCCTGGCAAATGTGTCTTCCTTTATAGGTTTTTATTTTTTCAATATTGTTACATAAGTAACAACGTTGCTTATATTTTTCAATGACAATAGTATCTTCATTAGCAAATATTTCTAAGCACGATAAAAATCCAATTTCTAACTCTCTTCTGAGTGATTTAGGAAGCGTAATGCGTCCAGCTCTATCTAATTTCATAACATATCCAGTGGCTTTCATTTATCTCTCCTCCCTTTTCAAAAATATTATAACATTATTTTTTATTTATTTCATAATATTCCACTAATTTTAAGTAATTATTAAGATATTTATACAGTATACGTTCCTTTATGGAACATAATAAAAAAATTATACGACAAAATGGTAAAAAAAGTAAATGAAAGTATACATAATTATACTTTTCATGAGGATTATATGACGCCAATATATGTGAATTTTAATATAGGTTTATTTATTAAGGTATAGAAATACTTTAAAATTAGTAATAAGGGCAATGAGAGATGTAAAAATATAAGTTCAATATTTAACAAATTTATACTTATGCATAAGATGAGCAAAACTATATCTTAACGTAGTTCTTCAGGAATGCAGGTTAAGTAATAATATAACAAGGGTATTGAATAGGATAAAAAATTGAAGGAAATTTTTTTAGTAATAAGAATGAGGTAAGCATAGAATAAGACAGGAATGAATGTAAATATAAACATAGTAAATTTATATCTACCAACTGTTTTGAACCGTTTTATCAATTTTGTTTTGAGTTTAAACAACTTTTCTAGTAGAAAAAAGGTCAACATTGGAACAAATATACCAAGTAGCGTAAAAGCAGAATCCATAAATAACACATCCTTAAGAATTGATTAGTAATTAAATTATATAGGTAAAATGATAGGCTGTCTACTTAATGTATAATTTATTACTATAAGAGATTATAGATGAGTGATTGAGAAAGTTAACTTACTACAGCAGCCATAGAGAATCCTTTAGGCTCATGCTATAAATCTGTTTATAGATAGGTAATAGAAGTGTAAAACAGATTCATAAAAATCGCTCTAAAGGAAACCTCAGAGCTTACTTTCGTTTATTAAGTTTGTTAGTCACACATCTATAAAGTACTATGAATATATTTTTATATGATATAAAATAGAAAGTGGAAGTTTTTAGATATGGAAAAGATTAGTATAAAATAGTGATACTTGAAGTATTTTGGGAGGAATAGCATGAAAGCATTAGTAATAATGATATTTATGATTATTGTGATTGGATTATATTTTCTTAAGGTAAGCGTTCATAAAGAAAGGATTAAAGAAAAGGTAAACTTTCTTGGTGGTAACGTTATAAATATCGAAAAAAGAACCTTTAGAACAGGTCCTTTTATTTTAACCGGCAAAGGAACAATGGTTTATAGAATCGAATATAGAGTAGGAGATATAGAAAAGGAAGGATGGGTTAAATTTGGTGGATTGTTAGGCCCAGACTGGAGACTTTAGAAATAGTATATAAGTTATCTAATCTTATTTTAGTTAGTGAAATGATAAAATATATTATTGGTGAAGTGAAAATTGTACATACATATTATGATAATATTAGTCCTTGCAAATAAATAAAAGACCAATTTTTTTCTGGTCTTTTTTTGGGTTCTAATTAAATATTTTTACTTTATAATTTCAAACTTCTTCTTAATCTTGAAAATATCTTGCTTTGTTTGAAATTCCTCTTGCTTCAAAAAGTCTATGTCATCGGAGATAGTGTCAAGCTTGTCCTGAGTTCTACTGTCAGCGTCAAATAGAATACCAACTTTATCATGAATGGTTTTTTCAATTTTGACTATAGATTGATGTTTTTTTTCAATGGCTTGATAATTTTTATCAACCTTTTTTTCAATACTTTCAAAGCGTTGACTAAATTCACTATACATTTTTTCAAGAAGTTCAAAGGTTTTGTTTTCCATAATATCTTCCCTTTATTATATTTTTATTATGGAGTATTTTTCAGACTCCTGATTGACAGCCTTAAATTCTAATTCTTTAGTGAACTTCAAGTAGGCCGTATAGTAACGGGGTCTTTTTTTAATTTCTTGAAGAAAAAAATAGATTAGTGTAAAAAACTCATTAATACAGATTGAAAATATTAATAGAAGCTTAATCAATTGCAAATTAAATGTAAATTATAGATTGTTTTACAAAATTATACAAATTTCTTATCTTTTGAATGGTATATTTATAATATACGTAAGTATTTAAAATAGACTACCCTCAAATCAATGCTGCTCTGGTAAAGTTAAAATTGATTTAAGGGTAAACTGCCCCTTACCACAAAGTGGTAGGAGATATCTCTATTATACCACATTAGGACATTTGTGAAGGGAGATTTAATAAAAGGAGGATATAAAAATTGTTATTTAAGTCCTAAAAAATTAATAATAAGAGGTGAGACGAATGAAAAAATTTATTAGCGGGATATTAGTTTTATGTATGTTGATTTTACCAATTACTAGTTTTGCAGTTGGAAAATCTGTTAGGGATAGAATAGTTGAAGAAGAAGTAATTAAGAAGGAACTTCCACAATCAGTTCCATTCAATATTAGAAAACAGAGTAGTATTATTGGTGGAAACATAATTTCATTAGGATTTGACACAGCTACAGAAATAAGAGTGGGAAACAGACATAAAGATACAATTGATGCTTCAGGAGATATAAAGTATTATAAAGTTCAGTTTCCTCAAAGTGGTGCAGTTGAATTTGAGTTAGATGGAATTCCAGAGGGTGCAGATTACGATTTAACTATATATAATGAAAAGAAAAAATTTATAGCATATTCCAATAGAGCTAATCAAAATATGGAAGTAATTAAAATGCATGTAGAAGCAAAACAGTGGTACTATTTAGTGGTTGAATCTTTCTACGGATACGATTCCAATAGTGAATACGAAGTTGAAGTATTTTATTGCTTAGACTCTACTGTTGAGCCAAATGAATCCTATAGCGATGCATTTAAAATATGGTACTGCGATATTGTATATGATACAATAAGTTCAAATCATGATGAAGACTGGTATAAAGTATCTGATATACCCCGTGACTTCAACTACTTATTAGTACTTGAAAATATTCCTAAAGGGACAGATTATGATATAGAAATCTATGATCAGTATGGACGTTTAATTGACTCCTCAACATATGGTGGAAATAGATCAGAAAAAATTGATTTTAAATATGAATCAGGGGGAGTTTATTATATACGAGTATTTTCTTATATTGGAAGTGATAGTACAAAGCCCTATAGGCTATTCTTTGACTATTAGGATTTAAACACTGCATAGTTATTTATAAATTGTACCGGGGAAACCCGGTCTTTTTTCTTGAATACTAGAAATTTTAGTCAATGGAGGATAGAAATATAGCTTAGAAGAAAGGGAAGATTGGAAAGAGTTGAATTGCCTCAAGTAGAAACATTAAGAGTACGCAATTTGACGAGTCTAATCAAGAATACCTAGTTAAGAATTTAAAAGACCTAGATTTTATAAAAATGATTTCATAATATACAAGGTGCTGGGGAGACCTGGCGCCTTTCATACAAAAGCTGTATTTAGCGGAGATTCATAATTGCTTTAAGGCAGACAAAAAACTAAAACTGTCCAACAGATAATAGTAATCATTAAATTGATAGAGAGTCTAATTAAAGGTTTCCAAGAAGATTTTGTAGATATATATATGCATAAAACAGTGCCTATAATACTCGTTAATATTATTACTACTCTAATTTGTAATGTTTTAAATCTGCTTTCTATATTTAACAATGCAGAAATTCCAGGTATTTGACATGCAAAAGCTAGTGAGTTTATAAGTGAGTTCATAAATTGTTTTTTTGACATAGCTAATGACTCCTAAAGTAATAGTTTAGAAATAGGTTTTCTATTTATGGAAACTATATTCAAATAGAGTTAACTAGAATATTAGCGTAACTCTTCTGGGGTTAAACTTAGGTAAAAAAATGAACAGCTAATAGTAATAAATAAAAGTTGAGGTGATGATAGGGACATAACATTAAGGACAATATGTGCAAATATAATTATATTTATTACAGCAAGAGTCAATCTGTAATTTAGAGCTGAACCAAATAATTTAATCAGTTTTTGTTTATAGGAAAATTTTTTATTAAGTGCATAAAGTATTAATACTGAGATACAAGGGGAAAAAAGAATTAACATAATATCCATAAACTACGCACCTTTCAATTAATTGTAATAAATAAATCATATACGGTTTGGTATAGATTACCATGTAATTCAAGTTAAGACAATACAAAACAAGATTTTAGTGGAGGTCTTTAGGTACCTGAACTAAAAAGAGATAGGCAAAAAATATTGAAGACTCAACGGGACTAGTTGAAATTCTGTAATCAGTTAACAAGAGTAATAGCCCAATAGAAGTTATTAGGATAATTTTATAGATACGTACAGAACCGATAATATTAATTACTTTAGCTCTATAATTAAAAATTTTATCAAGAAAATAAAGTATTGAAAAAGTAATTACACCAGGAATTAACCCTATTAAAGCACTTGATAAATAAGAAAATGACATTATTAAAAACTCCTTTAGGAAAATTTATGCAATAATCACAGGATTAAGATGATAAAAATTAGCAAATAGAATCAGTGCTAAAGCAGGAAAAAAGGTCAAAGTTAAAATTGTTATCTGATACCTTGCCCTACTTCCAAGCCACTTTATTAATTTTGATTTATAATGAAGTTTTTTATTAATAAAATATAAAGTAGCAATAGAAATAGATGGACAGATAATAGAAAGAAGATAAAAGTAAATCATAATTACACCTCAATTCAATGCTTTGCCTAATATATTATACCATAAAGCGAGGATTAGGGATGGATCCTAAAGAAATCGAAGAATTGGAAATGGTTTTGAAATTGATAATGAAGTAGTTCTTATAAAAGAAGGTAGTACATGGGAACTTGATGAATCTGATTCAAGGCTAATTGGTGGAGAAATAAGACTAGAAACTACAAAAGAAGGATATTTAGACTGGATGGAAATATGTGAAGACACACTAAAAGAACACTTTGAAGAAGTAAATTAGTTATTAACTGAGGACTTAACGTAGAAAAATGATTAAAAGATAATAATAACTATATAGAGAATTATAGGAACTATTAAATATAAACAAAGCTTTAAATAATTCTTTTTCTTGATTTCTGCAAAGCAAGTAGAAGCAATAAAAAAAGCATTATATGTAAATAGGAGTGTAGTATTTATTGATAAACTTGTGAAAAGATGAAGAATTGCTATTACAACTCCAGAAAGACAAAGTAAAATACATAAAACATGTAATATTTTTCTAAACACTTTTTGTATACTCCTCTACAGTAAATTTGTATAGGATATTATACCATATCTTACATTGCTTAGCTACAAAATTGAGGGTTAACGTAAACAAGAAAGGATAGATGACATGAGATGCCTAACTGTAGTAGTTTAAAAATTTATCAATTTAATGAGTACTAGATTTTTTTGAAATAAATATTAAATGTGTGAATGGTGATATTGTATCTAAATTAGGAAGTACATATAAAGATAAAGTGAAGTAGTAAGATGCTGACCGAGTAACGGAGGCACTTAGTGCTGGGGAGACCTGGTACCTTTCATAGAAAAGTTGTAGTTAGCGTAAGTTTTTAGGGATAAAGACTAAGTAAAAATAGGAGTAGAAAACTGATAATCTTAAAGGTTCAAGGAAAATATTTTTATGAAATTTAAATGTATAAACAGTAAAAAAAATTGTTGTTAATATAAATAATATTCCTTTATATATGAAAATGGATTTAGATAGCTTGATAAAATATGATTTATAATCAGTAATCCTATTTAGAAAGTATAGTGATAAGACAGTAATAAAGGAAGGCAGATTAGTTTTAAAAAGTTCATATATGTTACACAACCTTTCAATTGGTGTCAAAATAAATTATAACCTAAATAAGATTAAAATTTTAGATTAAATTGCTAGTTAGAGCTTGTTACGCTTTAAAGACTCAATATCTACATTGATACACATAAATCCCCAAGCAAGGCCATTTAAAATATGAAACAATATATCTTTTGATTGTATTTTCCAATTATAGAACAAAACAGAGACACCTAAAAAAATACTAAAAATAGTAAAGTCTCTAACTGATTTAGCACCATAATTTTCATATAAAATTTTATAACAAGTGTGCTTTATGATCCATGAGATTGTAAAAGCTGATAAATAAACTGGTGACATAAGATCGCTCCTTAAAAGTAATACAACTATCATTATATCACAGATAAGTACAATGAAATACATTAAATAACTAAATAGAATATTACCGTAATTCTTGTGGAATATGAATTAAGTAATGATATAAAAAAATAGGAGAAGATAACAAGGCTATTAAATGAGTATTATCAGTTAAGGAAAGAAATATTGCAAATAAGATATAAGATATTTTGTAAACAACTAACATAGCAGTTGTATATGCATCAATTGATTTAAATAATTTTATTAATTTCACTTTAAAATTAAAGATTTTATCAAGAAAATAGAAAATGATAGTTGGGATACAAGCAGCTAATAGTAAAAGTAGAAATTTCATGTAGTATACATCCTTTCAATATAATAACAGCTTAATTATATTAGAAAAAACATGAAGTGTCTACATTAACTCGTGATTTAGTGGAGTTCTTAAAAGAAGCTAGAGAATATTTTATGGCAGCAATGGGCGGAGAAAGCTGTTGGATTGCTCATGTAGACAAACTGTTAAAAGAAGGTGAGGGGGTTGAGTAGGATGGAATATTTTATGATGACTGGCTTAGAAGTTGGTGCAAATCGAAAAAATGAAAGGCCACAAAAGCGACCTTTTTAATAAAGATAATTTTGTTGACCAGTAGGCCAAAGATAGTTTTGTCCAGCAGTCCATTGACGAATGACACCATTTTCATCCCATATCTTATATTGAAAAGGAGACTGTAAGGCAATGTTTGTTTTCAAAAGATCGGTAAGTGAATCTTCAACATAATTATACACCAAGTAATATTTACCATCATTAGCTCTGACCGTAGCAAAATAATAAATAATATCTTTTAATTGGTCACCTATAAAATAGCTGGCTACAGCTATTCCTTCCCCTGGCTTATTTGGAAGTGTCGCATAGGGATAAAGTTTTTTAGCTGTTGCTAAAATGTCTGGGGGTATTTGAGTTGTACTTCTCATAAAATTGCCTCCTTATTACTGTTTTGCATTTATTACATGATATGCTATAGAGTTTATAATTGTTAATTTACATGTTTATTTAAGAATGTTTACTAAATTGAGCCTTAGCGGAGGTGATAAACATGGAGAGAAAAGAACCTATTTATGATGAAACGGTTGCGGACATGGAAGAAGGCAAAACGCCTGACTTAATAACGAAGGAAGAAGCCAAGGAAAAGCTTTTAAGTATTTGTAAAACAGAAGCCATTAAAGAATTTGATGAATGCACACTACAAAATGAGCCGTATTTAGTATTGGTTGATGGAAGCCTAGTCTAAGAATTAAGTTGAGGTTACATATAGGAAAGGGGAGATTATTATTAAGATTGAGAATTTAAATGAAGCCAACAGGATAAAAAAAGAAATAGATGAACTAGCATCATTCATATGGAATGCTGAAAGAACTTGGACAGGAAAGGTAATAAAGAGAGAATCAAAATATATATTTAAATCTATGCCCTATGGAGTGATTGAATCGGCAGAATTCAATATGAACACTGAAATAAAAAACAAAGTATTAGATGTTTTAAAAGAACACATGGAGAACTTAAAAGAGCGGTTAGAAAGCATTTAATACGCTAAATTATGGATTAATGCTTAATTGAAACACCGAAGTAGCAACATTGAACCTTGAAAACTGAATAACCCAGTATTGAAATAAGTGAAATCCACCATGTTGTTCCATACTCTAACACACAGTACAATGGATATGTTATAATTTCCTTGTAGGTAAGAGGTAGTTTAGAATATAATGAGGAGAATTCAGATGGAAATAATGGTTTTAATAATATTTTTGATAGGTTATTTGATTTACAAGGTTACTTTCCAAGTACCTAGAGACATTAAGAAGCTTGGAGATAAAATTGATATATTAAAATTGCATCTGCAAGAAATTGAACTCAAATTAAATCAACTTGATAAAAAACTAGATAACAAGTAATGGAAAATAATTTTAAAGCACATTATACATTTAAAATACCGTATTATTCAGAAACGAATTTTACGGTATTTTTATATGAATGAGCAAAGAGTACTATGTCGCAAATTTTACAGTTAAAACTTAGGGCCTATTAAAATCAATTTTTTGATAGGACCACAGGAAGACTTTTAACTCTTTACTTAATTTTGAGCTTCTACCCATAAAAAAATACCTCCAAGTAAACAATCTAATTTTAATTAATTAAACTGTCCACTTTGGAAGTATCATACCATTAAACGGGTAGTTTTAATTTAGTAGTAAAAAATGTATTACAAGCTGTAATAGAAGAACGATTAGACTTAGAAATTAAATAGTATTTAATTCTTAGTATAAACAACTGTACCTGCATCTGTAACAATCTTAGCTTCACCGTTTATTACAAAGTCAGATGTATGATGGAAAGCTAATGTAGTTCCTGCTTTAACTTCTATAGGTTCGTCATTAGAGGTTGACGGTGTAATATATACAGATTTAGTGCCTGTTGCAGTAATATAAGATAAACGCATTTTTTCCCCTCCTTTCCCATAGACATGATATGAATGTAGATGATATCCTGTTACATGGTAAACTATTTTTTCCTTTGATTTAGAACATAGCTTTGTAAGTATTGAAGCTAAAAAAAGTTGGAAGACCATTTAGTGAAGAAACTACGGAGTTTGATTTTGAGTGGTCGCCTAAAACGTCTATACGATATATTAAAAGGCAAATTATCAGGGCTTATGAAAAACATTATAATCCAGCTAAATAGAATCTATGTGATGCTGTAAACTCTCTAATGTTATGGATGTGTGACTTACAAATTTAATAAACGAAAGCAGCCACTGAGGTTTCCTTTAGAGCGATTTTTATGAATCTGTTTTACCTTCTATTGCTTATCTATAAACAGATTTATAGCATGAGCCTAAAGGATTCTCTGTGGCTGCTGTAGTAAGTTAACTTTCTCTATCACACATCTATATTAAGAGTATATGTAGAAAAATCCCTCCATCTCTACTTCCGAAGGGATATTTTCATTTATTTTAGCTTAGCAATCGGATTCAATAAATTCTACAAAAGCAAAAAACTCTACTACTACAGCTTGTCGACCACAGTTATCGGTTGTGATGGAAAAACTAATTGCGGAACCAAAGATGTCAAAGCAAGGTTCACAAAGTGTTTTATCACAGGTGAAACCAATTACTTGATTGACACATGTAGTTGTATTACAACAGATTGAGCATTTTGTAGATCCTAATCCGGAAATAGGCGTTATATGTCCATAATTGACTAATAGTCTTGAACATCCTACAAGACGAACTGCCTGTATATCGACGGGGCATTTTAAAGTTCCATAGCAAGGATCAGTAACTTCACACGTAGTAGTTTTCGTTTCAAGATAACAGCTTAGCTCACTAGTATCAAGACAAATTGCAAAGTTTCTAGGATTAAAATCAAGAATGAATCCATCAGGTACTGTACTTATACAACAGAACTTAATTATACGATTGCATTCAATTTTTTCTTCAAATTGAATATCAGTATAATCTACTATTTCTCCTTTTTTATTAAGGTAGACATGAAATTGTTGGCTATCTTCACTCTTTTTTTCTATCATTATAATATCCTTTCAAAATTTTTACTAACTGTTACTATTAAACTTAAGCGAGCTACCTGCTCATTGATAAGAGGCTCTGTTGCTCGAAATAAGTCTAGCTGAAATAGGAGGTCACCTTTATTATTTCTATATTTTTTATTTCAAACTAGGAAAAGTATCTTTACAGCTTTTCCCACTATCTATATATTCATTAAGTTACATGGTTGTGTTAGTAAAAGTTAAAAATAGAAAAACCCAAACAAATTATGTTAACCGATTATTAAACTAATTGAAAATATTTTTTTACACCATGTAAATAAACGTTAACTTATGGGTTAATGCTTAATTGAAACACTGAAGTAGCAACATTGAACCTTGAAAGCTGAATAATGCGGTATTGAAATAAGTGAAATCGACCATGTTGTTCCATACTCTAACACACAGTACAATGGATATGTTATAATTTCCTTGTAGATAAGACGTAGTTGTATAGAATTACGTATTATCATATATAAGTTATTTATTACTTCATAGAAACTAATAGTAGGAGGGTTTTATTTTGGAAAAGTGGGAATATAAAACTATTAAAATTAAACTTAAGGGATTTCAGGGAGGGATACTGGAAATAGAAGATTTTGACCATGAACTCAATAAACTAGGACAACAAGGTTGGGAATTAGTATCTTGTTTTTCTACAAGTGGAGCACAGGGCTATGGTAGAGAAGCAATAGCAGTTTTTAAGAGAAGAAATTAGTAAGAGTTTTCATCGGCAGCTCCTGTATCACATTATTCTTAAAATATGTCACAATTGGAAAAGCAATGATGTATTCAAAATACCGTATTATTCAGGAACGAATTTTACGGTATTGTTATGTTGCAAACTTTACAGTTGGTTGAGAATAGAAAGCTAGGGCAAGAAAATAATGAACATAACTACTATTCGCTGAAATGTTGACAAAATAAAATACATATAAGATAGATTTCTATTTAGATTGATATTATTAAAGAATTGCTGATGAATATAAACAATGGCATGTACGTAAAAACGATGATTATAAAAATATAAAAGAAAATGCCAAAAATAAAGATACTCCTTGAAGAGTATGAGGAAAGCGTTGATTCAATGCGTAAAAACGAGGTAGCTTTTACAGCCTTGGTAGGTTCTGCAATAGCTGCTGTTTATGCTTTTAATGCATATATGGAGGCTATTAAAAGAATTAGATGTAATTTAGGAGGTGCACATTGTTAATTCCGTTTTTGTTATGTGTGTTAAATATACTAGCCATTTTAGGATTAGTATATAAAATTCTAAAACACATAAAAAATTATTGGAGCAAAGTATTTTTTTGTATACTAGGGGTAATATTAATAATAGCTAATATATTAATTATACTGCTAATTTCAAACGTGTAAAATTAGAAATATATGAGTCTTTCAAACAAAATCAGGTGCTGAGAGAATAATATTCTCCCCTTATAGTAGATAGTTAAAATAATAAACTGTTTATTTTATCATGGGTAGAAAATCTAAAGTTTAATTTAAAGTGAAGATATCAGCAGTAAAGGCTAGATTAGCGGAAAATCTAAAAAGGATTTTCCGTTTTTTATTTAATTAAAATCTTTTTTATGATATGATTTTAAACATGATTTTCCATAATGGGAGTTTCTGATATAATTAATTAATATGACAAATAATATTTATAGAATATTTTGAGGAGGAAAGCTGGTTGAGTATCGAAAATATGATAGGACAAAAGAGATATTTTATTGCTACTTATGGTTGTCAAATGAACGAGCATGATTCTGAAAAATTAGCAGGGATGCTATCAAATATGAGTTATTTAGAATGTGATGATAAAGAGGAAGCCGATCTAATCATATTTAATACCTGTTGTGTTAGGGAAAATGCGGAGTTAAAGGTCTATGGAAACCTGGGACAATTGAAACCTTTAAAGAAAAAAAAGCCTGATATGATTATTGCCATTTGTGGGTGTATGATGCAGCAGGCCCATGTGGTAGAATATATTAAGAAAAAGTATCCCTTTGTTGATTTAATTTTTGGAACCCATAATCTACACAATTTCCCGGTACTACTATCCAACTGCAAACAGTCTGATAATATGCTTGTTGAGGTGTGGGATGAAGAGGGAGAGATTATTGAAGGACTGCCGAGCATTAGAAAATATGGGTTAAAGACCTTTGTAAATATAATGTATGGTTGTAATAATTTCTGTACCTATTGTATAGTACCCTATACGCGGGGAAGAGAAAGAAGTAGAGAGCCCGAAAATATTATTGAAGAAGTTAAGGGCTTGGTAGATAAGGGAACGAAGGAAATAACTTTATTAGGTCAAAACGTAAACTCCTATGGAAAATCCTTAGAGGAAGAGATTGATTTTGCAGGTTTGCTTAGGAAAATCAATGAGGTTGATGGTCTAGAGAGAATTAGATTCATGACCTCCCATCCAAAGGATGCCTCCCAAAGGCTTATTGATGCTATAAAAGATTGTGATAAAGTTTGTGAGCATATACATTTACCGGTCCAGGCGGGAAGTAATAATATCCTTGGAGCAATGAACAGAAAGTATACGAGGGAACAGTATTTAAAATTAGTTGAGGATGCAAAGGCAGCAGTACCTGACATAAGTATTACTACTGATATTATTGTAGGCTTTCCCGGAGAAACAGAGGAGGATTTTGAGGATACGCTGGATTTGGTTGAAAGGATAGGATATGATAATTCATTTACTTTTATTTATTCCATAAGGAAGGGTACACCGGCGGCTGAGATGGAGAACCAAATACCCGAGGATGTTAAGCATATGAGGTTTAATAGACTTTTAAAGATATTGCATAGAGGTATTAAGGAGAGGAATCTTGAGCTTAAGGGTAGAGTAGTAGAGGTTTTGGTAGAGGGTGTAAGTAAAAACGATGAAAGTATTCTGATGGGAAGAACTAGAACTAATAAAGTTGTAAATTTTGACGGACCTAGGGATTTGATAGGCGAGTTATGTAATGTGAAGATTACTAAGCCTAGAAATTTTTCATTATATGGTGAATTAGTAAAGTAGAGGGTGGTTATATTATGAAGCTTATAGATATGGCAAATAAGCTTGGAGAAGCAATGTCTGCCTCCAATGAGTATCTTAGACTTTTAGAGGCTGAAAGGCAGTATAAGGAAGACCCCAATGCAAGGGAGTTAGTAGAAAAATTTAGAAAAAAGCAAGAAATATTAAGTTTTACAGGACTAGCTAAGGATACTACAGATAAGATCAGAAAGGAATTAACTGAGCTCTTTGCAGAAATAGAAGAGAATCAGATAATAAATGAACTTAATGGGGCTTTAAATGAGTTTTTGATATTTAAGGAAAGTATTTTTGATAAAATAGAAAAATCAATAAGTATTGATGTTGAGACACTTTCATTAAATAAAAATCATGGCTCTAGAAAGGGTTGTGGAGGTTGTAAAAAAGGTTGTGATAGTTAAAAATAGTAGACCCATGGGAATCTTATGTCTCATGGGTCTAATTATGGCATTTTATGTTATAATAAATAGATAAGTTAAGGAGAACCCTTATAAAATTAAAAAATTATGCAGGTTTTATTTTAGAAGTTTTTTATTTTTGAGCCTATATTTTAAGGTTACATAAATTACTTTCACATATTATAAGAACTAGAGAACTAATAGATATCAGTAATGGGTTTCTGTTCTATATAGGAGGATGAACAATGAAGAAATTGACTCCAATGATGAAGCAATACACGGAGATAAAGGAAAAATATAAGGATTATATTCTTTTTTTCAGACTTGGAGATTTCTATGAAATGTTTTTTGATGATGCCATAACTGCATCTAGGGAGCTTGAAATAGCCCTTACGGCTAGAGACTGTGGACTGAAGGAGAAGGCTCCTATGTGTGGTGTACCCCATCACTCTTCTGATGCATATATAGCAAGACTTGTTGATAAAGGCTTTAAGGTAGCAATTTGTGAGCAGATAGAGGATGCTGCTGTGGCTAAGGGGATTGTAAAGAGGGATGTTGTAAGAATAATTACACCGGGAACCATAATCGACCCCTCTATGTTAAATGAAGAAGCAAACAATTATATAATGACCTATTATGAAGGTGAAGATGGAATTGGAATTGCCTATGCAGATATAACTACGGGGGAGCTAAAAACCACTGAATTTAAGGATAAAAACAGATATAAGCTGGTCCTAGATGAGATTATGAAGGTAGGTCCTAGGGAAATTGTAATCAGTGAAAATTTTGATTATGAAAATCATGGACTCAAAAAGTTAGAAAGTATTTACGATGTCTTATTTACCAACCACTATAGCAGGGCTTTTAAGCTTAAAAATGCGGAAGATATGATAAAAAAGCATTTTAATATTTTTTCTACCGATAGCTTTGGTTTGAAGGATAGAAGATATAGTATATTGGCTGTGGGTGCAATATTGGATTATATCTACGAAACTCAAAAAGTGCCCTTAATACATATCGATAAAATAGATATGTATCATCATAACAATTTTATGATTTTAGATAAATTTACTAGAAGAAACCTCGAACTCACTGAGACCCTTAGGGGAAAGGAGAAAAAGGGTTCACTGCTTTGGGTTATTGATAAAACGTGTACTTCAATGGGAGCCAGGGCATTAAAGCAATGGATTGAAGAGCCCTTGATTGATATAAATAAGATAAATGATAGACTAGATTCCGTTGATCTACTTTATTCAGATATGCTGATGAGGGAGGAATTAAGGGAACTATTAAAGGGTATGTACGACTTAGAGAGATTATCTTCAAAAATTGTATATGGCACCGTTAATGGAAGGGATATGATTTCACTAAAAAACTCTATTCAAGTTATACCCCTTATAAAAAGCAAATTAGATGGTAGGGTAAAGGGTGAATTAGAAGGTATATATGACCAGATTGATGAATTAAGGGATATTTATGATTTAATTCATAGGGCAATAGAGGAAAATCCTCCTATTTCAATAAAGGAGGGAGGAATAATAAAGGCTACCTTTAATGAGAAGCTTGGTGAGCTTCGCAGTGCAATAACCGATGGTAAAAAGTGGCTTATGGATTTAGAAAGTAGGGAGAGGCAAAGTACGGGTATAAAATCTCTAAAGGTAGGCTTCAATAAGATATTTGGTTATTATATAGATGTAACAAAATCTAATATAAAATATGTGCCGCAAAGCTATATTAGGAAGCAAACCTTAGCTAATTCTGAGAGATATATTATGGAAGAGCTTAAGGAGATTGAGGATAAGATACTTGGTGCTGAGGAGAAGATTGTTAAGCTGGAGTATAATTTATTTAATGACATAAGAAATAGGGTATTAGGAGAGATTAATAGAATACTTAGGACAGCTAAGGCTGTGGCCCGCTTAGATGTATTGTTGGGATTTGCCGATGTAAGCTTTACCTATAGGTTTAATAGACCTTCAATAGACAATACTAAGAGGGTGGAGCTTGTAAATGCAAGACATCCAGTGGTGGAAAGGGTTGCAGGAGATGAGCCCTTTGTTCCAAATGATACCCTCCTCGATTGTGAAGAAAATAGATTTTCCATTATAACTGGACCAAATATGGCTGGTAAATCCACATATTTAAGGCAGGTTGCTTTAAATGTACTGTTGGCTCAAATTGGATGTTTTGTCCCGGCTGAAAGGGCAGTTATAGGTGTGGTAGATAGGATTTTTACTAGAGTAGGAGCTTCAGATGATTTATTTCAAGGGCAGAGCACATTTATGGTAGAGATGAGCGAGCTTTCAAATATATTAAATAATGCTACTCAAAACAGCTTGATTATCTTAGATGAGATAGGTAGGGGAACCAGTACCTATGACGGATTAAGTATTGCATGGTCAGTAGTTGAATATATCAGTAATTCCAAGGTGTTAGGGGCTAAGACCCTATTCGCCACCCATTATCACGAGTTGACCGAACTTGAGGGCATATTACAGGGGGTAAAGAATTACTGTATTTCTGTAAAGGAAGTAGGAGATGATATTGTATTTTTAAGGAAAATTATTAGGGGTGGTGCCGACCAGAGCTACGGTATACAGGTGGCAAAACTGGCAGGGTTGCCCGATGAAGTTATCCATAGGGCAAAGAGCATACTCTGTGAATTGGAAGAGAGCGATATAAATCGTAAGAATGAAAATGTCCTTCAGGAAATTTCAATGACAGTGGAGAAACCATCCTTTGAGGCTAAGGATACTCAGATTAATTTTTTTGACATAAATTCAAATGAGATTATTAATGAACTAAAGGGCATGGATATTATTAACATGACTCCAATGGATGCTATGGGTAAGTTATATCAGTTAGTCGAAAAGGTTAGAGGGATGTAAGGTGAATATTATGAATAAGAGAATAAAAAAGCTTAATAAAACTGTTTCCAATAAAATTGCAGCAGGTGAGGTTGTAGAGAGGCCTGCTTCTGTAGTAAAGGAGCTTTTGGAGAATTCAATAGATGCAGATGCCAAATCAATAGTTGTGGAGATAAAGGATGCCGGGAAGTCCTATATAAGAATTTCCGATGATGGTAGGGGAATTCATAGGGGAGATATAGGTCTAGCCTTTGAAAGACATGCCACGAGCAAGATATATACCGATGATGAGATATATAACATCAAAAGCCTGGGATTTAGGGGTGAAGCCCTTGCCAGTATAGCATCGGTATCTAATATAGAGCTTATAACGAAGACATCCAATGATGAGTATGGAATAAAGGTCGAGCTTATGAATGGAGAAATTATAAGGGAGAGCTCTTTAGGGTGTCCTACCGGCACAACTATTGTTATCAAGGATTTATTCTATAATACTCCTGCAAGGCATAAATTCCTAAAATCTAATTCTACGGAAACAAATTATATAAGCACTATTGTCAATAATATTGCCTTATCTCATCCAGAGATATCTTTTAGGTATATTGTTAACAATAAAAATGTATTTACAACCCAAGGAAGCAATGGGCTATATAGTACAATTTTTACTATATACGGTAAAGAAATCGCTCAAAACCTAATCGAAATAGGGAGCCAAGATGGAGAATTGAAGCTTAGGGGTTTTATATCAAATACTACTTGTACCAGGGGTAATAGGCAGCTACAGATATATTTTGTAAATGGTAGGTATGTAAAGAGTAGAGTCATATCTAGGTCTATTGATTCGGCTTACAGCACTCTCATACCCCATAACAGGTTTGCGATTTGTTTTCTATACCTGGAAGTTCCCTCAAGTAGGGTAGATGTAAATATCCATCCTGCCAAAACTGAGATTAGATTCCGTGATGAAAGAAATATATCGAATTTTATATATAAAACTTTAAGGGATAAGCTGTTGCAAACAAATCTTATACCCGATATTAATATAGATAGTGGCTCTAATAAAAAAGGAGAAAAGGTACTTGAGTCTGTAGATTCTCATAAACCAAATACAGATAATTTATCAAGACAGATTGCTTTTCCCATTAAAAAGAAGGAAAATATATCACTTAATATAGATGGATATAAGAAAAATACAGCAATAGAAAAAAAAGAATATATTGAAAAACAAAGTGACAATGATGGAAGAGATAATCCAAAGAAAGAAAAGAAAATAGGGGAGATTTTTGATCAAATCTTTACCCAAGATAAATCAGAGCCAGTTTTTATTCCTAAGAAGGATGGGATGACTAGGTCTGAAAACCATCTATTAGACGATATGTATATCATCGGTCAATTATTTTCTACTTATATAATATGTCAAAAAGAAGAAAAGATGCTCTTAATAGATCAGCATGGAGCCCATGAAAGAATACTTTATGAAAGATTTATGGACAATTATCTAAATAGCGAGATAATTTCACAGATATTACTTGATCCTATAGTTATTGAGCTTAATTATTTAGATAAAGATGTTATTATGGAAAATAGAAATATTTTTACGAGATTAGGGTACAAAATAGAAGAATTTGGTTATAATACAATTATATTGAGAGAAGTACCTATTTTGTTTGGCGGACCAGTGGCTAAAAGATTTTTTATGGAATTGGCTGAAAATTTGAGTGGTGATTCAAAAAGCAGCTATGAATATAAAATTGATAAAATTATCCAGATGTCATGTAAGAAGGCCATAAAGGCTGCGGATAAGCTTGAAACTATTGAGATAAAAAAACTCATAGATGACCTCAAAGAATTAGAAAATCCCTTTACATGTCCCCATGGGAGACCAATAATAGTCTCAATATCAAAATCGGAAATTGAAAGAAAATTTTTAAGAACTTAAGTAGGTGTTTACTATGAAAAAACCCTTAATTATAATTGCAGGTCCAACTGCTGTAGGTAAGACAGAAATATCTATTGAAGTTGCTAAGAGATTAAATGGAGAAATAGTGTCGGCAGATTCGATGCAAATATATAAATATTTAAATATTGGTAGTGCTAAACCTACTAAGGAAGAAATGCAGGAGATATGCCACTATTTAATTGATGAAATTGACCCCCGCAGTGAGTTTTCCGTATCGGAGTACAGAGATTTAGCTAGGAAATATATTGATAAAATCCTGCTTAAAAACAAAATCCCAATTGTTACTGGGGGAACAGGACTTTATGTAAACTCTTTGATTTATGAGATGGATTTTTCAAATACTAGCTGTGACAAATCAGTTCGTAAAAATCTTACTGAGGAATATGAGAAGTACGGCAGTGAATATTTACACGATAAGCTAAAGGAGGTAGATAGGGAGGCCGCTGAAAGAATTCATCACAATAATGTTCAAAGAGTTATTAGAGCCTTAGAAATCTTTTATAGGACAGGAAGGAGTATGAAGGATTTTAGTAAGGATTTAGTGGAAGTCAAGGATTATAATATTATTATGGTAGGCCTTAATAGAAATAGAGAGGAATTGTATGAAAGAGTAGATAAACGTGTTGATATTATGTTTACTAATGGTTTAGTTGACGAGGTAAAGGGGCTTATGGAAATGGGCCTAGATGTCAGGGATATTTCTATGAAGGGAATAGGTTATAAAGAGGTAATAGGATACTTAGATGGGGAGTACGATTTAGATAGGGCTGTTTATCTGGTAAAGAGAAATACAAGAAGGTATGCGAAGAGGCAGTTAACATGGTTTAAAAGATATAAGAGCATGAAATGGTTTAATCTTGATAAAAATACAAATAAAGAAAAAATTATTTTTAATATTATTAACTTTATTGAAGGGAATATAAAGTTTTTATAGAATAGATTACATAAGATAGTATATCTAATTAGGAGGGTAAATATAAAATATGAAATCTTCGTTAAATTTACAGGACATTTTTTTAAATCAGGTTAGAAAAGAGCGTGTACCTATTACTATATACCTCGTTAACGGCTTTCAAATTAAAGGATTAGTGAAGGGCTTTGATAGCTATATAATAGTAATTGATAGTGATGGCAAGCAGCAGATGATTTATAAGCACGCTATTTCAACTATACTACCTTCAAAGGCGGTAAATTTTTTATCAGCAAATAATAACCCTAAAAAGAATGAAGAATAATAGATACATGGTGGAAAGTAAAAAGTTTAAAGGATACTTTTATTTACTACAAAAAATAGATGCGGCCATAGAGCCGCATTTTAGGTTTTTGCAGAGGATGGGCTAGTATCAAATGTAGCCATATAGATGAGTGATAGAGAAAGTTAACTTACTACAGCAGCCACAGAGAATCCTTTAGGCTCATGCTATAAATCTGTTTATAGATAGATAATAGTAGGTAAAACAGATTTATAAAAGAGTCTCTGATGAAGATTTATAAGGAAGACTCTTTTGAAACACATATACGGAAATTATATATATCTATATTTTTATAAAGTCTATAATTCCCTATGTGTTATAAAAATCGCTCTAAAAGAAACCTCAGTGCTTGCTTTCGTTTATTAAGTTTCTTAGTCACACATCTATATAGGTAGATTTTATGAGTATAAATTATATTTAAAAAGGATGACACTAATATGAAAACAACTAAAGATTTACTATTAAAGGTATTTAATTTTAATGAAAGAGTTATAGAAATTGTTGAGGCCAAGGAAAAGGAGTTAATAGAGGAATTTAAAAAACTGGATGATGTTCAATCCTATAATCAGTTTAAGGTATTAAAGGCAATGCAGGATAGTAGGCTCAGTGACGTACATTTTAGTTGGAATACTGGTTATGGCTATAATGACTCGGGAAGAGAGACATTAGAAAGGGTATACAGTAGAGTCTTTAATGTGGAGGATTCAATCGTTAGACCAATTATTGTTTCTGGAACCCATGCCTTGACTCTTTGTTTAACTGGTCTATTAAGGCCTGGTGATGAGATGATATCTGCAACTGGAAAACCTTACGATACTTTAGAGGAGGTAATAGGAATTAGAGGTGGAAATGGCTCATCACTTAGGGATTTTGGCATAGGTTATAAGCAGATAGATATTCTTCCCTCCCATGAAATAGATTTAGATGGGCTGATGAATAATATAAACGACAAAACAAAAATGGTATATGTTCAGCGTTCCACAGGATACGGATGGAGAAAAGCCCTTACTATAGAGGATATAAAAGAAGTTGTAGATAGGGTGAAATCAGTTAATGAAAATATAATTATCATGGTGGACAATTGCTACGGTGAATTCTTAGAAGTTGAGGAACCAACGGATGTAGGAGTAGATGTAATGGCGGGCTCCCTTATTAAGAATCCAGGTGGTGGACTTGCCCTTACGGGAGGATATATTGTAGGTAAAAAGAAATTAATTGACCTAATATCCTATAGGATGACATCACCGGGAATTGGCAAAGAATGTGGATTAACCTTTGGTCTTACTAGAAATATGTTTCAGGGACTATTCATGGCTCCTAAGGTAGTTACCGAGGCATTAAAGGGTGCGATACTCTGTGCCAAGGTTTTTGAGAGTTTAGGGTACGAGGTATGCCCTAAATTTAATGAGAAGAGAAGTGATATAATTCAGTCTATAAAATTAAATTCAGAAGACAAGGTTATTGCCTTCTGTGAGGGAATACAAAGTGCTGCTCCCGTAGATTCCCATGTTACACCTGTACCTTGGGATATGCCTGGATATGATAGTCCCGTTATAATGGCAGCAGGAGCCTTTGTTCAGGGTTCTTCAATAG
Source organism: Clostridia bacterium (assembly GCA_022361035.1). GTDB lineage: Bacteria > Bacillota > Clostridia > Peptostreptococcales > Caminicellaceae > JAKSBP01. The sequence continues at coordinate 22,819 of JAKSBP010000003.1, read as the reverse complement.
AACTCAGTGCGGATTCTCCTATTAAGGAACCCTACATTGTGTATTTTCAAGGCGGTCTTACCTATGAACATGGAAAATTTGGAGTTTTAAAGGGCCTTCAGAGTATGTATGAAAAGGGATTATTAGAAATGCCTTAAGTACATAAAAAAAGCGTCATAGACGCTTTTGAGGCTGTTACCAAACTCCCAATTTCTGCGTTACTGCTAAAATCTCTGGTGCTCACTTGCAGTAGAGCAAGCTCCGCTCCTCGATTTTAGTGTGCCTTGAACTTGGAAGTTTGTTAAAGCCTATCATCTTGTTAACTTTGTTAACAAGATGAAAAGCGTCATAGACGCTTTTTTTATGTCATATTTTTCTAAAAACTCCTTTAACTACGCCAAGTATTTTTGCATCTTCTATTAGAATAGGCTCCATTGATTTATTCTCTGGCTGTAGTCTTATACAATCATCTTCTATAAAAAATCTTTTTACTGTAGCAGAATCATCTATCAAAGCAACTACGATTTGTCCATTAGTAGCAATAGGCTGTTGTTTTACAAGTACAAAATCACTGTCTAATATACCAGCTTCAATCATACTTTCACCCTCAATTTTTAGCATAAAATAGGTACCCGACTCAACGAAGTCAAAGGGAACTGGAAAGGTTTCTTCGATATTTTCAACGGCTAAAATCGGTTCACCAGCAGTAACCTTGCCTATTATTGGAATATGGGCGATTTCTTTTTTTTCAGGAAATATATTACTAGACGAATCTAGGACCTCAATAGCCCTTGGTTTAGTAGAATCACGTCTAATATAACCTTTCTTCTCAAGCCTTGTCAAGTGTCCATGGACAGTAGAAGTAGATTTCAATCCAACTGCTTCACAAATTTCCCTAACTGAAGGAGGATATCCCTTGGAATTAACCTCGCTTCTGATAAATTCTAATATTTTACTTTGTTGTTTAGTCAAATCTAAACTCATATCAGCACCTCACTATATTGCCATTTGCTATATTATAACATATTAGAGGTAACTATTCAAACATAAGTTCGATAAAAAACCCTTTACAAAGAACGTACGTTCGAGTATAATGAAATTGACATGAAAACGAACGAATGTTTGGAGGCGTAAAGATGAAAAGATTAAATAAAGTTAACAGGAAAAATATTATGTTAAACACGATGTTTTTAATGGTAGTTTTATTTTTTACAGTATCAATTACATATTCCTTAATAAATAGGGTGGAAGGCTATGAAGAGCCAAAGTATATAGAAGTTGTAGTTGAAGGTGGTGATACAGTTTGGGGATTGGCTAGGGAGTTTTGTTCTAAGAATAGAGATGTTAGAAAGTCGGTCTATGAGATTGGTTTGATAAATAACCTAAACTCCTATGACATTTATCCTGGACAGGTCATTAAAATTCCTATTGAATAAGGGAAAAGGGCCTTGAGGCTTTTTTGAGTCAGTAGGGAGTCTATAGGGATAGGGTTATTAGTAATCTAACTAAAAATTAATACTTTATCAATAACTCTATCCTTAGGTTGCTTTTACCTATTAACAATTCCTTCTATATTAAAAACTCTCTCTTCAAGTTTTGAGTACCAATCATATTTTTCTTTACCCATTAGTTCTACTCTATATAGCTGAATACCAAACTCATTAGATTTAGAAGTTCCTAGTTTATTTAAATAGTGTTCAATCATGACTAATTCAATTTTAAGTTTCTCATATTTATTTAGCTTCTGTGAAGTTGCTGTTTTATTGTTTGCAAAATATTTATTATGGTGACTTATAAAGGCATTTAAACTATTTTTTAGTTTATTAATCAATAAATGAAATCGTTCATTATCATGAGCGAGTTTTGAATGTCTTAGATTAAATTCAAGTATTTCTAGGTTTTTATTGATTTCTTTGATTACATTTACTAATTTTCTCATATCCTTTTCATTTTCCATCTTATTTGTATAATTAATTTTCCTAAAAGCATCCTTTGATAAATTATAAGACATAAAAGTTGATGTGTTAAGACTATCCTTAGTTTCTACAAATTTAGAGGTTATAACAATATTAAATATAAGCAACATAATTGGAATTAATATAAATGTATTATTAGTCAGATTATATTTCTTTACAATCTCATTTAATACCATAAGAATCATTAAAAGAATTATTAAACTCCAAAAAATCAAAAGCATAATTTTATCCCACCTATTATTAAATAATAACTTAATCTTTATTTATTTTTAATGACGTATATCTCTAGGTTATAAAATAATATAATTTAGATTTTTACTCCTCAAGCCATTCAAAGTTCTTAACAATTTCTCGTTTAACATTTTTCTTATGGGCAGAATATAGTTGAGTAGTTGTAACATTATCATGGTCCAAAAGATTTTGAACGTCATATATTGAAAAACCATATTGAATAAGGGAAGAAGCTGCCGTAGCCCTTAATTTATGAGGGCTGTATCCATTTTCCCTAGTTGTATCTAGGGCTATTGATGTATATTTTTTTACAAGTTTTCTTATTGCCAATTTTGTCATACGTTTTTTTTGAAGGGATAAGAAGACAGCATCCCTATGTTCATGGGGTATACTTTCAGAATTCGGTCTTTCATCATTAATGTATTTTTTCAAAGTTTTCTCTACAGATTGATTTAAAGGCATGTTAACTTCCTTGCCCCTTTTTCTATAAATTTTAAATTCCCCACGATTAAAATTAAAGGAAGATAGATTTAATTCCTGTAATTCTTTTAACCTTAGACCATAGGTAGTAAATAATACAAGTATTGCCTTATCTCTTAATTTAGTTTTTTTCCAATACTGCTTTTCCTTATCCGTTAAACCAGAGCCGCTTTCAACGGCATCTAGCATTATTGCTACCTCGTCAACTTCAAGCTTTTTAATTGCATCGGGCTGAGGTTTTGGCAATTTTATAGGATTAAAGCCATCGGCTATATTATTGGTCAAAATCTCATCCCTAAACAAGTACTTAAAAAGGGAGGTAAGGGATGATTTCTTACGGGCTAAGGCCCTGTTGTGATTTTCCATGACAACAGTGGCATCCTCTCTTTCAATCAAATACCTAGCACAATAATCACCGATGAATCTATTGATATCACGGGCCTTAATTTTATTAAACTCTTTTGGAGTAATTGCCTTTATTGTATGGGCTTCTGTTAAGTCCGTTTCTGAGATAAGATATTTGCAAAAAAAGATAATATCGTTGAGATAGGCATGTCTAGAGGTCAAAGATACACTGTTTTTTAAAAATATAAAGTAATCCTTCATAAAATTAGGTAATTCATTCTCTATTGACAAACATTTGTTTATAAGCTCATTTTCAGATTTAACGATATTATCGGGCTTGGAAGATTTATTATGTACAACGAAATTTTTATGGGCCATAGTAGTACCTCCTTTATGATCAGTTAAGTTTCAATAGGATTCTTTATATTATAAAATATCTATGAAAATTTATAAATAGTTTCTACATATTGATAATATAATTTTATATAAAAACTACTGTAATTTCAATTTTTCATAGAAATATCTTTAAATAAAAAAGTAGATATATTAAATGATTATATAAAATATATTAGGGTAATAAGTATATTAGGGAAATAGAAGCTTTTATTTGCTGATGATTTTTGACAATTTATAAATTTCATCAATTATTAAAAAGGAGTGATATAATGGGTAAAAAGGCAATTGAAATTGCAAATTTGGATGTGGAGAAATTAATTCAAATGCTTAACGAGGCACTTGCAGAGGAATGGCTTGCATATTATCAGTATTGGATTGGTGCTAGGATGATGGAAGGGCCTATGAGAAGCGAAATTGAACCAGAGCTTCTTGTCCATGCTAATGAGGAACTGGCCCATGCGGAGCTTCTAGTAGACAGAATAATACAGCTTGGAGGTACTCCAGTTTTAAATCCTGATAAGTGGGTTGAATTGGCACGATGTCAATACGAAGAACCTAATGACCCTTATGTAGAGGTGATATTAGAGCAAAACCTTAAGGGTGAAAGATGTGCTATTGAGAGATATGAAGAAATAGCTAATTATACTAATGGCAAGGATCATGTAACCTACCAAATGGCAACAAATATTTTAAATGATGAATTAGAGCATGAGCATGATATAGAGGATTGGATGGTAGATATAAACAGGTTAAAGGATGATATAAAAAAGATAAGATTATAGGTTTTAAAATAGAAAAAATCATAGAAAAGCTATCTAAAACAATTTTGAAGTCAGTAATTTCTGTTTCAGTTTTAAAAGGCAGAAATTACTGACTTTTGTATTGTATAGATAAACAACACTCTAAATTATAACTGTCTTTATAGAGAGACTTATTAATATATTTCACAATTAAGGTCAGAATGCATACTATAAAGTGAGCAAAATAAATAAGTTTGTATTAGAAATAAGATTTAACTAACTCCATAAAAAGGAGGTGAAATATATGACTACAGCATATATGAAGTCTAGAGATTGCCAATGTAAGAAAAAGTGCCCAACAAAAAAACTTGAAAAGGATATTAGATTAGCATGTGGAACTAGAGGAGGAGAAGTGGACCTTCTAAATAGAACTGGAGATACAATAAATTTAGTTTCTGTTGGTATTGAACTAGGAGACTTGATTACTCCATTGGTTAAGGTAGATTTTGCAACAACTGTTGAGTTTGAGGTTACGACATCCTCACCAGGTAGTGCTGATACTCCAGATTTAGAATTACAATTTATTTTATCAAGGGTATGTGAGGATGGAATAGTACAGGAACTAGAGACATATACCTTTATCAGAGATTTCAATATAGTTGCGGCAGGTTCCACATTAGTAGCTAGAACAACGGACCCTATTGGATTTACTTTCTGTGATTGTGTAACTTCATGTAAAACTGGCTGCTGCACATATTCGGTTCAAGTATTTGTATCAAATGTTGATGTTGTGCCAGTATCAATAGCTACAATAGACGATAGCTTTATTAATGCAATCGCACAAGGAGTTAAAATTTGTTAGAAAATTTATAAAGAATTAATAAGGAAAAATTCTTCATTTTTATGACTATCCCCTAAATTATTATCTAAATTAAAGTTAAAATCCAATTTTTATTATATAAAAAACTGCTATTAATAGTAATATTAATGGTAGTTTTTGTTTTGTAAGTAGTTAAATTAGAATATCAAACTAAAAAAATAAAAAAACATAAAAATTTATTGACCTAAATAAGGGTGCATGCTATACTATACCTAGTGTAAAATAAAAGGGAAGGGAGCTATCGAAGGGTGGAAGCTAAGAAGAATAAGAAAGAGTTAAGAAAGCAGCTTAAACCTTTACTTCTTGAGAACTGCATTAATAATAAAGTGCTTAAAAAGGTAAAAGCAGATCTTTTAAAGGTTGGTATTCTTGGAGGTTCGGTACAGGATATCTTTAATCAAAGAATAGCTATTGAACAAATTAGTGATGATGTACTCTATCACTTATCTAAGAGCATGTATGAAATCCTAGATAGGGAGGTTATTAATCCTAAAAGGTACTTTACTGGTGAAGAGATAGAAGAAATAAAGAGGCTGAAAAGGACTAAATTATCGGAGGAAGAAAAGAAGCTCCCCATTATATTTCAAAGGGCAACTAAGGTAGCACATGACCACTATGTAGTTTTTATTAGTGCTAAAAAAGTGGCAGATTTATATCATAGAGGGTCAATTAGATATAGAAAAGAAACCCAAAGGCAGGCAACTGTCTATAAAAAAGGTGGTACTTTAATACAAACACCTACAATTGACCATAAAAGTGTTAAACAAATCAAAGAAAAATTGTTACAGGGAAAGTTCATTACAAATTATATTACCCTTAATTCTATAGAAGAAGAGGACCTGGAATACGATGAAAAGGCTGGAATATTGAAGGTTAATAATATACTAGACATTCTTGACGGCTTTCATAGAAGTATGGGTATGGTTGAGGCCGTTGCTGAGGGAGATATTAACTACATAACAGGAGTAAATATTACAAACTATAATGTTGAAAAAGCTCATAGATTCATAGTTCAGGAAGATAAGAAAAATAAAATGGCAAGGAGATTTATCAAATATCTAGATAAAGAGAGCAAGGCAAATATTGTAGTTAAGAAAATTAATGAAAATGATTATAGTGATTTAAATGGAAAGATAGTTACAGATAGGAAGCTTATTAGATATGGGAAGGCATTGACATTAACCGATATTATGGAAATAGGTATTAAAAGATACTTTGACCTTAAGACTATGTCTGATGTAAAGAATTTGGCTGAGTACTTAGTAGAAGGTTTTAACCATATAATAGGTTTATTTCCTCAGTACTTTATAGAAAACGTTAAAATAAATAAAAAAAATAATATTATGGCACATGAAAATACTTTTATAGGATATTTATATATTTTAAATAAAGTTAGGGGCATAGGGCATTGGAAGGATGAATTAGATTGTATATTGAAGGAAATTGATTTTTCAAAGAATAATCTTAAATGGGAAGAGATAGGGATAATGAAATTGGAAATATTGCAAAGTACCATAGATAAGTTAGAAGAATATTTGGATGAGTTCGTATAAAGTCAAGGATTTAATAAGGGACTAAAGTTTAAATTGTATATAGCATATTGATAAAAAGGAGGAGAGGAAAGGTGACGAGGCAAAAAAGAGAAGAATATAAGCTGTATAATGAAGGTCTTAAACTAGGTTTTATTAGAGAAACATATAGAGAAACTACCCAAATACATGTAAAAAGGTTATTAAGTAATGCCTATGACATAGAAATGGCGTTAAATAAAGATTTAGCAAATTTTAATTTTGAACAAACGGAAGAGTTTTTAAAGAGTTTGAATAAAAAGAGTGTACAATCCCTATATAGTACACTTTCCTATTTAAGAAGATATGTAAATTATGCAATAAAAAAAGGTTATGTACCAACTAGGATTAATTACTGTAATTTATTTAGAGGTAGTGAGATGCTCAGAAAGTATGTAAACTTTGTAGCAGAAAATATAGTTGACGACGAAGATGATAACCTACTGGGAAAGTATATTACAAGGGATGAGCTACATAATATTATAGATTTTTGTTATAACCCACAGGATGCAGCTTTGTTTGGATTACTTTTTGAAGGTGTAATGGGTATAGAACATGAAGAGATTAGAAATCTTCGGCCTTTAGATTGTAATTTAGAGACAGGGGAAATTACATTAACTAGAACACTAATTAATGAAAAAAAACAGGAAAAAGAATTGGTTACGAGAAAAATCATAATCAAAGACAGTATTATATTGAGTGTATTAGAAGGAGCAATAGAGCAAAAAATTTATGAAAAAAACAATGGTATGAATGACCACCTAAGAACTAAAAGATTTGAATTAGCTAACACAGGATACGTATTCAGAGTTAGCGGTAGGGGAGATTGTGGACGAATTAAGACCGTAAATATCAATAATAGACTTAAAAAAATTGCAATTTTATATGACAATCAATTCCTGAACCCTAAAAATATTTGGATTAGTGGACAAATTGATTATGCCAAAGCATTAAAAAAACAGCTTAAAATAAAGGAATTAAAGAGAGAGTATTATGAAATGATTAACAAACGGTTTGGATATGATAGTAAATATTGGCATACGACTAAAACAAGAATCATCAAATATATCTAAGAAGCATTTAGGAGCTTACAATTTTAAGTAAGTCTTGAAATTTGGGAAAAATAATGTAAAAAAAATAAAAATGTAAAATAAATAAGTTGTAATTATTTACCATGATATGTTACAATATATTTATTACTAATATTTTCCATTTAATTTATGATTTAAAAATGAAATTATTTGATTTTATAAAAATAAATCTTAACTAAAAGTTCCAAAAATTGACAAAATAAAATAAAAAAATAAAAATATATACAATAAAAAACAAAATATGAAAATAAGTACTAAAATTCTATGTTTCACTACATAATTTTCGCAATAATAAATGCCTTAATATTATAATTAAAAATATTAACTTAAGGGGTAGACCCAGAGTATAATGTAAAAAATCTATATTATTTTAGGATATAAACAGTCGATATTTGGATAATATTTATATCCTAAAATAATAGATTTTTAGTATGTTGTATAGGGAATTACTTGCTCCATAAAGTATATCAGTTTTTAATTAACATAGTATAAAATAAAAAGGATTTATAAAGATATATACCTTTAAAATTTTATAGCTATAGAATATTAAAATGGAAAGTAAACAAAAAAAGGTGAAATAAAATAAAAAAATAATAATAGAAAAACGCAAGAAGAAGGAGGAGAATTATGATTGTTAGGAATGTTATCATCTGTGGTTTAGGAACAGTAGGTGGAATGATCAAGAGAGATGAACCAGGTAAAATTTATTTTATTGAATATAGAATAGGTAGATTTCAAATTGGAGAAAGATTAATAATAAAATCCCATGAAAATAAAGTCAATCTGTATATGGAGTTTGATGATGTAAGCAAGCCTTTAGAAATGGTTAAAGAGTTAGAAAAAGCAAAGACATTAAGGAGGTCCATAGTATACTTGAAAAATGTAATCTTTGATTTTAGTAGAGATAGAACAGAAAAATCATGGTTAATTGTAAAGTCCTATTTCTATAAAGTTTCTAAGGGAATGGCAAAGAAAATGAATATGAATAGAAATGATTACTCAAAATTGGTGTTTCAGATAGTAGGAGCTTAAGTGTTAATCTCCATATGAAAATGAAAACTGGAGAGGGGAAGTTAAGTAATGGAAAGAGAACAGGAAGGATTAGTAGGAAGAAGAGTCCAAATCGTTGATGGGAATTATAGGGGTGAAATAGCTACAGTAGTTTTAATTGATAAATCAGATAGTACTATAGGGGTAAAATTTGAAGGTTTTGACCCTAATAGATGCTCATTAGGGGGAAGGATAAAGGAGGGGTTTGGCTGGTGGCTTGAAGAAGGAGAATACATATTGGAGTACAAAGGCTTTAGAATCGGAGATGAAGTAGTAGTTATAGATAATGGTAATTTTCAAAACATAAAGGGACGAGTAGTCTATTTTGACATTGAAGGCAGTGAATCAGATATTGGAGTTGAGTTTGAGAAATATGTATTTGGTCATAGTTGTTATGGATATGCTAAGGAGGGGTACGGATCATGGTTTAACTATAAAGAAATCATATTAATTGAAGAAATGAAGTATAAAAGTAGAAAGGATATGGATAAAGATTCAAGAGTTGTTATCACGAAGGGCATGTTTAAAGGAGAGGTGGGAACCATAATATTTATTGATGAAGATGATTGCTCATTATATGCAGTAGAGCTTGATGAATATTATGAAGAGTGCCATGATTGTGAGGGGAATATAGACTATGGTTATGGATATTGGTTTAATAGGGAAGAACTAGAAGAAATAAGAGAGTATGATGATAGATATAAAGCTGTAATTTTTGATACTCCAAATTATAGAACTCATTATATGAAAAGCATGAAATCTAATGGAAAAATAAAACAAAAAAATAAAAATGAATATGAGATAGTTTCTATTTTTTAAATTTAAGGGAAAAGATAGTATCTTACTGAATTTGAGGAAAATAGAGAAATCATAAAAAAATTATATAAAGGGGTTGAATAAAAATAAGATGATGAAGGATATAAATAGTCAAATAGCCAACTTCGATTTACGACAGCTTAAAATGGCCTTAGAGGAACAAAATGATGAATTGCTTAAGGAAGTATATTTAGCATTATCAAAGCAACAGAGGGTTATTCAAATACAGCAAAGAGAAATTGAAGGGTTGCAAAAGAGTATGTTAGGTTTTACTAAACTATTAGAGAAAATATTTTCTAAGGTAGAAAGTCTACATCAAGCTATTATCAAGCTATTGAGGAATTAAAAGAACTTAATTAACCTTTTAAGTACCTGCCAGCTTAGCTGGTATTTTTTCTTGCTAAAATTAAAATACCTTAGGTTATTTATACTTTAAATTTAAGGGTATATATCTTTTAATGCTAAACTATTTATTGTTACTAAAGAGTGATATAATATGAATGAAACCTTTAGAATAGGAAAATTTTCTTCCCCTCATTAGCCCAGGGGGTTATTTTAAGTAGAAAGGTGCGGGATTGAATGAAAATATTGAAGCTAAATGGTGATAGACTTGTGACTGGTAGAGGCAGCCTTAATTATATTAAAGAAATTGAAGGTAAAAGAATCTTCATTGTAACAGGTGGAAAATCTATGTTTTCCAATGGAACTATTGACAGAATAAAGAATATGCTAGAAACATCGGAAAAGGAATATAGAATAATGTCGGGCATCAGGAAAAATCCAGATACTGAGATTGTTAATGAGGGAGCTTTAGAGATGAAGGTGTTTAAACCCGACACTGTTATTGGATTAGGAGGGGGTTCCCCAATCGATGCTGCTAAGGTTATGGCCCTATTTTATGAGTATCCAAATCTAAATTTTGAAGATATATTAAAGGAACCGTTGCCAAGTGTTAGAAAAAATATTGAATTTATTTCAATACCAACAACCTCAGGAACAGGTGCGGAGGTTACCAAAACAGCTGTGATTACATTTAAGGATAGGGATTTAAAGATAGGATTAAAGTCCAATGCATTTATACCAGATATAGCAATATTAGACCCAGAGCTTACTATGTCGATGCCAAGTAATGTTGTAGCAGAGACTGGAATGGACGCCATGACCCATGCCCTAGAGTGCTACATAAATCATAACCTCGATGATTTTACTGAATGTTTGACTAGGGGAGCTATAATGGGTCTATTTGAGTATTTGCCAATTTCATATAAAGAAAATACTATGGAAAGCCGGGAGAAAGTCCACAATTATCAATGTATAGCGGGGATGGCCTTTCATAATGTCGGTCTTGGCATGTCCCATGGGATATCCCATGCCATTGGAGGTAAATATGGTTTAGGTCATGGTCTTCTAAACGGAATTGCACTACCTTATGTGCTTCATTACAATTCAAAGAATAGAACTGTAAAAAGAAAATTAAACTTCTTAGCTAAGAGCATGGGAGTAGATAATTTAGTTACAGAAGTTATAAATCTAAATAAATTGCTAGGTATACCTATCTCATTTAAAGAAGCTGGAATAGATGAAGGGGATTTCTATAATGATTTTGAAGATTTAGTGGAGAATTCTTTAAAGGGGTCAACTAGATCTAATCCCATAAAAGTTCATAAAGAAGATATGGAGAAAATATTAAAGGTTATATTTGAAGGAGATATGCAGTATTTCGATTAGTTATACATCTTTACAATTTATAGTTTACAAACTATATAGATAAAATCTTAATTTATGAGGTGCTTATTTTGAATAAAAAGATATCCTATTTAATTATGGTAATGTTTTTCATGACTGTTTTAGCAAATATGGCCCATCCTGTGACACCGGAGTTAGTTGTTAGCCTCAATATGTCATCACTTATGTATGGAATAATGTTTGCTGCCATGTCTGTAGCAAGCTTTACTATGTCACCAATCTGGGGGAGCTTATCAGATAAATACAGAACTAGAAAGCTATTTTTATCTATTCCTACTATAGCCTATGCTCTTGCCCAAATAGGGTTTGGATTTTCTACAAACCCTATTATGATAATTATATTTAGAGTATTAGGGGGAGGCTTTGCTTCTTCAATGTTCACTAATGCAATAGCCTATATTGTCGATGAAACGGATAGTACAAATAGAAGTAAAGCTATAGCCTATTATACGGCTATAACAGGATTTGCCATATCCCTAGGATATCTTTTAGGAGGCTATATAGGGGCCAATAACTATCATAATGCCTTTGTATTTCAATCAATAGGGCTTTTTATACACTCTATAATAGTTTATTTCTTTTTACCCGATAGTGATGTGAAATTTGATAATTTGAATAAAAAATCTACTCATTTTATTCTTGAATTTAAGGATGATGTAAAGAAGTATTTGCCTACATCCTTGGGAAGTCTACTCCTACTAGTTTTACTCACATCCTTTTCATATATAGCTTATACTACAGGTATAAACTACTTTCTAAAGAGGTACTTAGATTTAAATCCTTTACAAATTGGTTACTATATGGCCCTTACAGGTATTGTAGGGATGATAGCAAATATTTACCTAACACCAAGGGTTTCTCAAAGGTATGGGGATAAAGCATCCCTTAAATATGTCTTACTAGCTACGGGCGTAACCCTTATAATTCTTTCATTTGTAGATAATCTGTTTTCTATATTTTCTATAATTGTATTTTTAATATTTATATTTGTTATATCAATGTTTAGACCTTTACTACAAACAATGATATCAAACTTAAGTAAGGAGGAGCATGGTAAAATTATGGGACTTCAAAACTCTGCCAATTCAGTAGGGATGGTTGGTGGATCTTTATTTGCAGGAGCATTGTTAGACATATATCCAAAGATGCCATTTGTCATGTCGGCCATAATATTTATTTTATCTTATTTCATAATTTTATTTAGCAGGAAATTAAAAGGATTTACGGCTTTAAGTAAAATAGCAGAATAAATAAATTTACAAAATCTGAAATTTTCGGTAATAAAATAGGGGCTAAATCTATTTGCTTGAACTATATTCCGAGTAGAACATGTACTCTTGAAATAAAATAAACAAACCTAAATAATTTATTCAATCAATAATTTTTGCTATAATAAAAACATACAAATACTAAAAAAATCCCTAATTAACATGGAGTGATATATCTATGGAAAATTATTTATCTTCTAATAGTAAGTTACTGCTGGAAGATTTTACTTTAAACTTCAAATTAAATAAAACTAAAAGTGATTATAGAAGAGAGATACAAAGATTTAGCTATTTTATTGAAAAAGATTTTCTAATGATTACTTATGAAGATTGTAATAAATATATAGAGTACTTAAATGGAAAGGTAAACAAAGGTATAGATGATAAATTAAGGCTAGGGAAGATACTATTTCATACTAAGAAAAATAAGATATCTATTGCTACTGCTGAAAAAATATATTCTTATCTCTTTAGCTTTTCTAATCATGTTGAAAGTTTAAAATCAATATATGATTTTATTCCCAAGGATTTTTTTAATCATTTTAAAACTACTGATAAACCTAAAGCTGGAAGAAATATTAGTGAAGAGAAAATAGTATCCTGGGAGGAGCTTGATAGGCTTATTACTACTTTAAAAAAATATAATCTTAGAGATTACCTAGCTCTCATGTTGATATTTACAAGTGGCCTTACGGTAAAGGAAACCATAAATTTAAAATGGAATCAAATATTTGAGGATGCTGATAATAATGCTGGAATTAAGTTCAAACTCTCTAATGGTCGAGAAAGATTGGTTAAGATACACATGGATATTGTAAAGCTTTTGGCAGAGTATAGAGTTAATGGGGAACCTATAAAACATGATGGTTACGTTTTTTTAAATAGGTTCAATAAGCCTATAAGCTCTAGATGGATAAGGCTGGTTCTTGAAAAAGCCTGTAAAGATGCTAAATTGAACTATTCCTACTCTCCAAGGGATTTAAGACACACAGCCGCCTATATGTGCCTTAAATATGGGGCTTCCAGGAGTCAAACCATGGAGCAGTTTGGTTGGAGTGATATTAGATTTGCTGACAGATACCCTTATAGGATTCCCCAACTTCAAGATAATGCTATCGACTATATAAATTTTAGATTAAAGGATGATAGTAAATAAGATATGAAGAATATCCAAAATGAGTAATTATTGGCATAGTAAATGTTAGTCATTATGAAATACTATCTATATAATACTTTACAATTGAAGAAGGAGGATTTAGTAAAAGATTATGGATAGATATAGTAATTACCATTTTGGTATGATAATTAACGGGGAAATCCATCGTATTAAAATAGATGAGTGCCCATCAGAAATTCATGTGCTGGACCCACCTAATGTTGGACATACACAACAAAATAGAAAAGTTTATTTTAATAATTGTAAGGATGGGCAATTACTTGTTGTTGCTACAGGTACAGGATGGAGAAATATAGAAATGAAAGAGATTGGTAATATTCCGGCTGACTTAATTCCAAAAGTATTTAATAATATCAATTTATTATCTACACATAAGCAAGGCTTAGAATTTAAAGATCAATCTATTAATAGAAAATAAAACAGCTTTTCTAGTTATTAAAAACCCATAGAACTAGATGCAAATAGGGGGGTCTCAGAATGACGAATTTCTGTGTTGTTTGAAATTACAGTGACTTAGCACGTACATTTTGAAACACCCCGAGGCTGAATTTATAAGATGGTTTTATGATACAGCTCCTATTGCAATCCCAATTCTCCGCGTTTCTTTTCAATATGATCTTTATAAATCTGGATAGTCTTTTCTGCATCCATTTCGACTACAACTTTGCCTAAACCAAGGGTTTCAGTAGTCTCAGTAAGTGTCTTAACTACGAGATCACTTCCTGTGATTGATGGTACTGGAGCAACGTGTACAAGCCACCCTAGGGCAACTGCCGTACAAGCATCGGCAACAGCTTTTTGCTCTAAATATTCCGGTGCACCTATTACCAATGGAAGCTTATTAGTATCAACATTAAGTGCATCTGCAATTTCCTTAGCAGTTTGAGTCATTTTACCGATATCTACACAGGCACCGTATGTAAGAACTGGTGGTACACCAAGTTGTTTACAAACAGCCTTCAATCCTTCACCAGCTTCATCGGCAGCTTTGGGATTAGTGAGTCCAGTATATTCCATTACAGAAGAAGTACATCCTCCAGATAAAACCAGGATATTGTTTTCAATTAATCCCTTAGTTATCTTAAATATATTACTTCCCCCTTGGCCAAATCTTGCAGTAGTACATCCAACTACTGTAGCAATGCCCCTGATGTTACCATTGGCTATTTGTTCGATTAGAGGAGCAAAGCTTCCCCCAAGGGCTTCTTTTATAGACTCAGTACTGAAACCAACCATACAATCTGAAACATGGGGTGGAATATATACCTTTCTATTTGAAGCTTTACGTTCTTTGTAGGATTCTATGGCCATATCTAAAGCCTTTACAGCTTGTTCAGCCATTTTTTCAGGAACAAAGTCTAGAGTTTCCGTTCCTTGAAGTTTAATTACTGGATGGGTGCTGAGAAGTTTAGTTCCAAATTTTTTAGCATACAATGGCATAGTAGCTAGAGTACAATTGTAATCAAACATAAATAAATCTACTACTCCAGTGGCAAGTAGATATTCTTGAGATAACCATTCACCCTCTTGACCAGCATAGGCTTTTTGGTCATGGGTTCCTTCATAGTTAATTAATTGTTGACCTTCACATACATGACCCAAAATTTGAATTCCATCTGCACCGGCAGCTTTTGCTTTTTGCTGCCATTCATCGGTAGAAGCTATGTCTATTGCCACATGGGCAAGAAGGGGCATATGACCATTGGTAACGATATTTATCATACCCTCTTTTAGAAGACCCATGTTCTGCTTCTTCATTGATATCTTTTGAGTTCCCATAAGTATTTCTTGTACTATATCTAGTAGAAATAATCCTTGATATTCATTAGCAATACCGAGACGGACACTATTTAGAAGAAATTCAACTGGATCTGATCTAAAGTTGGTCATACAGCTGGTTTGAGCATATGCAACCTCACTATATCCTCCACCAGGGAAAAGGCCAAGCTTTCTCCAAAGCTCCTTACGTTCTGTAGGTGCAAATGATTCTACAGCTTTACATTCAGTATCATAAGGAGCATGGATATTATTGATAACCCAGTCAGCAAAAACTACTGACAACTCATTGATTGGTTTATTGGCATCAAGACCAGCCATATCTGCAAACTTTTTAAGCTTTTCAGGATCTCTTATTTTTAATCCACTTTCTGGAGATTGACCTGCTGCTTTAAGTGTTCTGGCAGCTTGATGAGCGTGGAAAATATTTGCTGCTGTACCTATTGTAACATGTCTATACATGAAGTTTCTTGCAACCATAGTGTGGGCATCAACACCACATGTACCTCTAGGAACCTTGGAATTAATACGACATGGACCATTGGCACATAATTGACAAGAAAGGCCCTCAATGCAAAATTTACATTGGATAGGCTGTTGCTGAGAAAACCTATCGAAAACATTTGTCATATCAGCATCGTGAACAACCTGATACATCTCCCTCATTGCAGGGTCAATGATTATATTTAGTGGATAGCCTTCTTTAGATTGATCATCCTTATTTATGTGTTCTCTTTGCCATTTATGAACCTCTTCCATAGAAGGTGATTTTTCAATTTTTTCATAGTCAACCTTTTTGTTTTTGAATCCACTAGTATTAATATTTGGATCATTATAATCTTCGCTGGTAAGCTTGGAGCCCAAGGTAGTATTACTCCCCTCCATTCTTTCAGCACTTTTTTGATAGGATTTTTTTATATCTTTATCAGACAATTTATGACCTCCTCTTTTATCCATTACTACCATATAGTTTTCCTAATACTAAAATAGAATATACTGGAGCTTTTACATAAACGAGAAGAATATATTTTGTAAACACCTACAACTTAAAAACAGAAGAAAGTTAATAAAGAAAGTGAAATACAGTCAAAGTCTTATCTGATTGGATGTTTGCCTTTAGTAGTTCAAAATCTTATCGATAAAAATTAAGTTTTAAATATATATAATAAATTTTATATATATTAAATTAAGTTTTTGTAAACATACAGAAATACTATTTACAATTAAACAATTTTCCTATAATATATTTTTATTGATATTATGGAGTAATTTGCCATGATAAATGAGAATATGTCTATAAGGAGGATAGAGTTTTGGTATCAAATAAGGCAAATGACGACCTAGTCGTAAAGATACAAAAGATTTTTGATAATATCAAGAATTTTAACTATGAAGAAGCTTTTTTTCTATCATGTGAAATAATGGAGAGAAATGAGAATGGAGACCAATTATTTCACGAATGGGTAAAATCTTTAGTAGAATTTTATTCCTGTAATAAAAGAGATAATGCAATAAAATTCCTTGAAAAAATTAGACCAACTAAATTAGAAAATGAAATTCATTTTAGAATAGTTAATTCTTTAATGTGTTTTTATAGAGAAGTAGGAAATAAAAAAGATTTTATTAAATATAAAAAAATAATTTATTCATATATAGATAAAGTTGAAAATGTAGAGTTAAAACATAAAATTATATATAACATTGCAAATGGATTTTATACATTTAAAGATTATGAAAAGGCTTTAGAATATAGTGATGAATCCATAGCTATAGGCAGGGAAAAAGGTATATTTAATATGGACTTTTCCTTGAGCATAATGGTAAAAATAATGTCTTTGTTCTACTTAGGAAAGCATAAAGAGGGGCATGAATTAAAAGAAATGTTGATAAATTATTTAGAGGTTACAGGAAATATTAATCATAAAAGTTATTTAGAAAAAGCTTTAGAAAGATTTTATGAAAAGGAGGGTTGTAAAGGTGAAAAGTGTACTTAATAAAATACATAAAAATCCAGTGTTTCTAACAATTTCCCTAGCTCTATTAATCGCCATTAGTAATATATCAAATATATCTATTAATAATATATCTGATATATTGGTTATATTAACATCTGTTAAAGATTTTCCAAGTAGTCACTAAATAAAAAAGCACGCATATGAATAACTTTGTGCTTATTTTCTATAAGCCCTTCTTTATATTAAAACTTTAAAATCTGTCAAGGTTGAGATATACTGATAAATCAAACCTTGACAGATTACCAAGTTTTAAAAGCCATATATTCGATACACTATAATAGAAAAATAAATAAAGGGTCTTAGAGTAAATTACTTGGAAGGTAAATACCTTCTTTTTTTATGCATAAAAAAATATCGTGTCTAATATAATTTTCTAAGCATATCATTTGGATATATTTTTCTTAAAAATAAATATTTTACAAAATTATAAAAACATGTTATAAAGTATTTGGAAACAAGCGGGTTGGATATAGAATTAGAAAAGGAGGAAACTATTTGGAAAAAGAATTCGAAATAAAGGGATGTGTATCTGTACCAAAAGAAGTATCGCATGATTTATTTTATGATAAATTTATAGAATTCATTGAATCAAATAATTGGTCATTTGGTGGTGGAATAAATGAAATAATTGATGGTTATTATATCAATCCAGATGGGACAAAAGGTAAACATGTTTTAGATGATGATGATTTAAACCCTGATATTTAAATCATATATATTAAGTTGTTTCTAAGATAAAAGCAATAAACTTTTTCTGCATATCTTAGGAGCAAAAACCACTATAATAATAATATAATTTTGGTAACATAATCAAAAAAGATTATTATTCATATTGCTATATTCATTATCCATTAGAACTATTGTATGACAAATGCAATAGTTCTAAGCCTTTTTATATTCATTAGCTGATAATACTTATAGCATTAATTTTTCTACACCCAAGAAAAACCAAGTCCTAAAACTATTACCAAAACAAAATACCATTATTGCTATCATGTTGCGTTTTTGGTAAAATAGCTCATGTAGAGTTTCCTAATTTATGATTATGTATGTGATTTGATATGAAACCGTTACTTGAAATACCTAGATATTTGTGGACTTTGGTTTGCAAATGAATTAGTTAGATGAAAGAGTAATATCATTTCAGAGAATTGCTTTTGGATCAATACATCAATATATTAAATAACATCTGATAGTAATTATAATTTCTTATAATAAGACCTGGAGCAAAAAGTGTTTTATTTTGTAGTTGAGATATTTTATGCTATGAGGAGGAGAATGTGAGATGAGTAAAAAAAATTTGCTTTAATAATTTTAATGCTGGTGGGATTAACTTTAACTGCATGTGGGAAGAAGATACCAGAACCTAGATTATTGCTTAAATACAACGATGAGCAACTTAAGGTTATACATTATGGAGATAGATACAATAAGACACAGGAAGATATTGAGAAAAGATTAAAAGATTATATGGTTGGTAAGAGATTTGAAGATCTTCCTATTATCCCATTCGATGAAGATATTATAATAGAAAATCCAAATTTTGCTGTAGGCGAATATGAAGTATATGATTTTATTCTTGATAAAAGAGGCAATATCATTTCTAACTTTAATGTGGAAGGTAGTTTAGTAAGGGAACTTGAAAATGATAAAGTGTATTTTAAATTTATAGATACTTTAGAATCTAGAAAGTATGAAGACTATACAGTTGATGATAAAAACATTCATTGTCTATTAATAAAATGTAAAATAGATAAATCAGAATTTGTATTTGCTACATTAATACTTGATTAATAGAATGTCAAGATGAGTAGAAATTAAAGCTGGGAATAGTAGTTTGATTTTCATTGAAAAACGGTTAAAGAAATGCGTTGGAGAGTAATATCACTCCATCATCATTATTACCCCTATATCTTGCTTTGAACCACCATAATCCTTATTGCTGCAAAAAGTACTCCTACTACAAATACTATGATATCTAAAATAAATGGCGTTCCTATTACTAGCCCAGCAATCATATAAAGAATTAAGACTATCATATTTCTTCCAAAAACATCCCAAAATGTCTTACTAATTATCCTACGTTTTTCAGGCTCCATATTCTTAGCTTCCTTATATGAAAATGATGTAATCCAGTATATTCTTTCCTTTGTCTTAATGATATACGCTATAATAATAAATACTATACAAATATCTATACAAACTAATTTATTGACAGCATCTTTTGAAAAATACTGACCTAAAAATTCAGCTCCAAAAATAATTGAAAAAACCATGAAACAAAAAAGTACAACTAATGCTCTATAGGTCTTTGTTTCATATGCATTGTTATTATATTTATTCATAAGCTTTTCACCTTCTAAATCTAAGTCTTATATATATTGGCTTATAATATCATATAACATAACACTCTTGTTTGTCAAAATCCTTGAGTTGTGACCACTGAGCCATTCTTCGTAGTAGTACTTATACTCAAAGAAAGGATGCGCATAGCACTATTACTTAAATACATTTTTAAAAACTTAAAGAAAAAGTGTGGTTTCCATTAGTTAATCTAATAATAGAAGAAGCTGAGCAAACTACCCGCTGTTATTGCATCGTATGAAAATTTATAAATTCAACTAGTTGGAAGAAAATAATAAAGAGCTGGTTGATATGCTGATTAAGATTGGAGTGATATCATGAAGAGCGTAACTAAAAAGATTTGTTGTATTTCAATGTTAATAATTTTAATATTTAATATTACTGGATGTAAACTCACATTAAAAGCAGGGATAATAAAACATAGTAAAAATGATGCGCAGACGAAGGTTGAAGTAATTGAACATCAAGACGAGTTAGACTATATACAATCCAGATTTGATACTTTAGAGAAGAGTCTGTTAACTTCAAAAATGAACGATGAGGCTATAACCAATATTTTTGAAAACTTTCTCACAGAGATAGAAATAGAATACACTAATCTGTATTTTGTTACTGAAGATGATGGGAAAACATTTATATATCCTACTATGACTTTACCAGAAGACTATGACGGTAGGATCAGAGATTGGTATGTACAAGCGAAAGAAAAGGGCTATTACGTTTCTAGTCTATATAAGGAAGCTAAGACAGGTGAGAATATACTTACATATACTAGAGCTTTATTTAAGCAAGATGAATTGCTAGGAGTTATAGGTATTGACATTGTAGTTAAGTAAGAAAATGAACTAATTTTACAATTACAAAAGAGATGTTTACATAAAATTATTATGTTGCACTATAGATGTTATACGAATGAATAAAATAGGGGGATTAATTTTAGGATTTGGATTTTTATGGAGTGATATAGTTTGCTATGCGATTGGTATTCTAATAGGTCTCTTAGCGGAAAAGACTCTGTCAGTGTATACGAGTAGAAAGTAAAATTCTAAAATAAAGTAATGAATGAAAGCAATATAATCGAAGTCTAAAAGATAATAATTTTTGCATTGTAAATTTTAATATTTATTTACAAATACAGTTTAGATTGACACAAAAATACTTTTATTGTGCTAATAATTACCATTATTCTAATGAATGAGGGTTTTTAATGCTCTTAGAGTTTCTTAAAATTAATGAATACCAATATTTGTATGAAAGCAAGTAGTTTTGTGTCACAAATTTCATGACATAAAAATACTTGCTTTTTATACTTTTGACACAAGAATATTTTCTTTATAAGAAATATTGAAAATTAATGTTTAAATTAAAAAATCGACAATGAAAATTTGATGAACAAATTAAAGATTCTATTCATATAAAAAAATAGTTAGTCCAAATTAGATATTCTCAGATTATTTGATTAACTTTTTCTTATTATCAAATGTTAAGCGTATTTAATTCTATGCCACACTTTAAACCCTTTCTACTTATTTAGAGATGATATATATCAAACTACGAATTAGAACTTTGAAGAAAAAAGAATTATATTCAGCAAATCGACAAAATAAGTTGCATGTAGATAAAATTAGACAAAGGAATTTTACAAAGTTTGCATAAATAATATTATTACTAATAGATTTAATTGATATATTTTTTGTAGTGTAACTTTTTTTATATTGCTGATGCTTATTATGTCAATAATGGGAATTTATAAATTTAATAAAGTGCCTAAAGATATTATATGATAATAAAATTGAAAAAGGAGTCTTTTTGATGAATGATGATAAAAGCAGTCTAAAATTCATAAAGAATTTTGATTTGTTAGGTTATGGGAAAGCATTCTATGATAGCCCATGGGATTTACATACTGAATCAACTAATTTTCAGCATTTTACAATAGAAAGTTTTTTAATTTATTTATGTTATGGCGAATGAAAAAGGTGACAAGATTTCCCTTCCTTTAAACCGTTTAACATCGGACTACTTTATGATAGCGAGAGAATTAATGAATAGGAGTGGCTTTTGTGATCAAGAATTTTAGATTGTCCAAAAAAGAAATATGTCCTTGTGGAAGTAATAATATGTACAAAGATTGTTGCTTAGATAAGTCTATTTGCTTATATTAAAAAATCCATGTTAAGTGAAGTAAGGAATAATCTCTTAGATGGATTATGCCTAGTTCAGAAGATTATGTTAGAATTTGAAATTATGATGGAAGAATATAAAAGAAGTTCAAGAAAAGTATTAGAACTATATAAGCGACATATCTTTAAGTCCCCTTTTTGTCTAAAAAATTTACTTTGCTTAATTAAGGCGAAACTAAGGTGTTTTTCTTTTATGGGGTGGGAGCAATTTTACATTTAGGAGGGAACAGATATAATGGAATTGTCTAGTACGAAAGATAATAACTTAAAATCATTTAATATAAACATACCTTTACTAATAAAATCATTTTTAATTGGGGTACTACTTACTGAAGTTGTCCTTATTGCTAAGTTGTTCACTGAAAGAGTTTTGATACTATTAAATACTAATGGAACTTATTTATTACACCTTTCTAGCAAAACATGGCTTTGTGTTATTGCTGTCTCTTACTTTTTAATAATTCTTTCATATCTTTTTAGGAGAGATTTTTGGCATAGTATTTTAATTGTGTTAAAAAGTTTTAGGTTTGACTTACTCATTATTTTATTTGCAGGAAGTGCTTTAACTTTTTCTTTCGGTGGTTTTTACCTTGATTTCTTCAATAACAAGTTTTTTAAGTTGGATTATATTCAAGTTATAGTTGTTTCTTTATTGCCAACTCTAGTTTTTATTTCGATTGGAATAAGGAATATTCAGGTAAAACTAACTAAAATTAATAACGAGAAATCATTTTTCGT